>DBGFNI010000146.1:0-2792 GCA_048527645.1 Eubacteriales bacterium
GAGGTCATCGCAGAAGAGAAAAACGTGTTGATGACGCAGATCAAAAACGACCCCAAAATGGCAAGCAAGCCGGAGCAGATCATCGAGAAGATGGTGACCGGACGCATCGGCAAGTACTACGAGCAGAACTGCCTGATGGAGCAGGCGTATGTCAAGGATGACAGCGTTTCGGTCGGCAAGTACGTTCAGAACACTGCAAAAGAACTCGGCGCCGATATTGCCGTAAAGGGCTTTATCCGTTATGAGCGCGGCGAGGGTCTGGAAAAGCGCGAAGACAACTTTGCTGAAGAAATTGCAAAGATGGTCAACGGCTAAGCATGTAAATTGTTGTGTCAAGAAAACCGAAAGGAAAATATTTTCCTTTCGGTTTTCTTATCATATTCTGCAATATCAAGCGGATTCAATACATTTCGGAGGAAAAAATGAGCATCCCACAGCCAAAACAGTATATCAAGGATTTCGAGCAGCTCGGACTCGGTATGTTTGTCCATTTCGGTCTGTACTCCCAATTGGAGCGCGGCGAATGGGTCGCTGAATTTGAAAAAATCGATCCGGCACAATACCGCAAATTAGCCGACACATTTTCCGTGGAAAACATGGCGAATATGGTGCATCTGGCAAAGCAAGCCGGTGCGCGTTATATCACGCTTACCACACGGCATCACGACGGCTTTTCGCTGTATGACACCTGCGGACTCAATGACTATGACGCGGTACATACGCCGTGCAAACGAGATCTGGTTCGTGAGTTTGTCGACGCGTGCCGCGCGGAGGATATTGTTCCGTTCTTTTATCACACCACGCTGGATTGGTCGAGAGAAGAATTTCAGACGGATTTCCCGAAATATCTTGCTTATCTGCGCCGCTCGGTTGAAATTCTTTGCACCAACTACGGCGAAATCGGCGGATTCTGGTTTGACGGGAACTGGGCGCGCTCGGATGATTGGGAAGAGGACGCTTTATACGGCATGATTCGCCGTTTGCAGCCAAACGCAATGATCATCAACAACACAGGTCTAAGCGCGCACGGGCAAACAGGTCATCCTGAGCTGGACAGCGTGACATTTGAGCGCGGAACCGCCTTTCCGCTCAACCGGGAGGGCATGGAGAAATATATTACCGGTGAGGTATGCGACAGCATCAATGCACACTGGGGAATCGCGAAGAACGATTTTCACATGAAATCTCCTGCATATCTGATCGAATCCATTTGCGACGCAAGAAAGGTCGGCGCAAATTATCTTTTGAATATCGGACCGAAGAGCAACGGAAATCCGGATGAGTATGCAACTGCTGCGCTGCATCTGATCGGAAGCTGGATGCATCTGTTCGGTGAGGCGGTATATAACGGCAGACCGCTGTGGTATAAGGCAGACAGACGCAATTTTGTTCTGAAAAGCGTCAACGGCGACGCACTGTATATTTTCTGCTACGGTTTGCCGGTTCACGGTTCAGGAAATGTTGTCACAGGGGAGGGCGCAGAAGGACCATATTTCTTCGATGGCATCACGGACAAAGCAGTGCGCACAGAATGGATGGACAACGGCGAGCCGCTGCGCTTCTGGCAAAACGAAAGCGGGCTGACCGTTGCGCTGACAGGCTATCCGTACGGTACGGACTTTTGCGTTCGTGTGGCAAAGGTATATTTGGCCTAAACAGGCACACGTCGGTCATAAACCGCTGTACCAAACAGCAAAATTTCGCTATAAACAAAAGAAAGGCGGCAACATGCCGCCTTTCTTGTTTTGACATCCCAATCCACGTCTGTCAGTCTGAGACAGCGTCAGACGCGGGATCGTCGCCGGGAAAGCAGGGAAGCGCTTATTCCTCTTCCAGCGTCTCACCGGAACCCTTGTAAGCTTCATAATAGAAATCAATGCGATCCCCGTCGGATACTGCAACATTCTTAGCATAGTCACGCGCGGTCTGACGGTTCACCTTGAAGCTCCAGCAATAGCCGTAATCTTCGCCCTGCGGAGCCACTTCTGTAAGCTCGCCGATGGAGGTGAAAGAGGCGCCGTCTTCATTCTCCTCATAGGGCAATCCGGAATTTTCCAATGCTTGATGCATGACACCGAGAACCGTGGAATAATCGGTTGTCAGTTCAAATTCTTCAATCAGATAGACAATGTCATCTTCGGTATAGTCTGCCTCGTTGTCGGGGTCGGAAATACGCGGATCGTCGTACACGCAGATGGTAACCGTGATTTCATCACCCTTGGGATAGTCATTGCTGCCGCCGCAAGAAGCAAGCAGTCCCAGCATCATCATACAAGCAAGCAGCAAAGATATAATTCTGAGTTTCTTCATCATTTTTTAACCTCCGTAAATTATGCATGTGAATGAAAAAATCTGATTGCTATACGCAACAATGTCTCTATACGAAGTATACATGATTTTGCCCGATTTGTCAAGAATTCACGCGTAATATTTCTCTGATTTTTAATTTTGCGCGCACGCAATTAAAACAGCGAAGAAAAGGTAGAAAATTCCAAACAGCTGCAGCAGGGCGGCGGAGAAGCAGATACAGCGGTTATTCAAAAACTGCAATATATACAGAATCAGGATCAGAAGAAACAGCACCCAACACAGAAAGCGCGAAAACATCAGCACAAACAAGGGATAAATCAGAAACGAAACGGGAAGGAAGATCAGATACATGATCAGCCCCGTGCAGCGCACCGATCTGCTTTGCCCGCGAAAATCGGAGAGCAGGATCCCCTGACAGACACTGTTCCAAAGGCACCACACAATCAGGAAAAGCGCGATCCAAAAGCCACCCTTAAGGCAGT
>DBGFNI010000147.1:0-6025 GCA_048527645.1 Eubacteriales bacterium
GGTCATATTGGGAAAAAGCCTGAAAGAGCAGGGCTTTACAGAGATTTATCCGCCGGAAAGAGATATGTGGTATGTCAAGGTGCCCGCCTTCTCCTTCTCCAAGATCACCGGGATTGACGCCACCCTCTCCCCGGAAATGAAGTCTACCGGCGAGGCAATCGGCTATGACAAAAAGCTGACCCGCGCGCTGCTCAAGGCGCTGCAAGCCTCCGGAACAAAGGTCGCCAACTACGGCACGGTGCTGGTCACCGTGGCCGACGCGGACAAGGCGGAGGCACTGCCGCTGATTCGCCGCTTCTATAACCTCGGCTTTAATATTGAAGCAACCGCGGGCACCGCGAATTACCTGAAAAATCACGGCATCCGCACGCGCGTGCGCGCAAAGCTCTCCGAGGGGAGCGACGAGATCCTCTCCTCTATCCGAAAGGGCTATGTGACGTATGTCATCAACACAAGAGACGTCAATTCCTCCTCCGGTGTGGTCAGTGACGGCTACGCACTACGCCGCTGCGCCGTGGAAAACAATGTCACGATGTTCACCTCGCTGGATACGGTTCGCGTTCTGCTCGATGTGTTAGAAGAAACCACCATCGGTGTCTCTACGATTTATTGAGATCACACCCCGCGCAAAACCGGCAGAAAGGATTCCGATCAATCCATGAAACAGGAAATTTTTACCGTCACACAAAACAAACCGCTCACGCGGGATGTATATGAGATGACCCTGCACGGCGACATCAGCGCCATCACCGCCCCGGGGCAGTTTGTCAATCTGCTGCTGGAAGGCTTTTATCTGCGCCGGCCGATCTCCGTATGCGAGACGGTGGGAACGGATACGCTTCGCCTGATCTACAAAACGGTCGGCAGAGGCACGGAAAAGATGGCAGGCATGACCCCGGGGCAAACCGTCGATCTGTTGGTTGGGCTTGGAAACGGCTATGATCTGTCTGCTGCCGGCGCGCACCCGCTGCTGGTCGGCGGCGGCGTGGGCGTTCCTCCGCTTTATCAGCTGGCAAAGGAGCTGCGGGCAAAGGGCAAGCCGGTCACGGTCATTTTGGGCTTTAACACCGAGCGGGAAATCTTTTTGGACGAGTCCTTTCGGTCGCTCGGCTGTGAAGTGTTCCTCTCAACGGCAGACGGCTCCCGCGGCAAACAGGGCTTTGTCACAGATACGATGCGCGATGTCGCAGATTATTCCTATCTTTACACCTGCGGACCGTTGCCGATGCTGCGTGCAGTCTATGACGCCTGCACCACCGGAGGCGAGTTTAGCTTTGAGGAGCGGATGGGCTGCGGATTCGGCGCCTGCATGGGCTGCTCCTGCAAGACAAAGTCCGGCAGCAAGCGGATCTGCAAGGAAGGTCCCGTTCTGAAAAAGGAGGAAATCCTGTGGTAAATACAAAGGTGAATCTATGCGGTATCACGCTGGACAATCCGGTGATTCCCGCCTCCGGCACATTCGGCTACGGATATGAATTTGCAGAGCTGTACGACATCAATATTTTAGGAACGTTTTCTTTCAAGGGCACCACGCTGCATCCCAGATTCGGCAATCCCACGCCCCGCATTGCGGAATGCACCGCCGGCATGATCAACGCCGTCGGCCTGCAAAATCCCGGCGTGGAGCAGGTTCTGTCTGAGGAACTGCCGCGGCTGGGACAGGTGTTTCACAAGCCGGTCATGGCAAATATCGGCGGTTTCTCCGTTGAGGAATATACCGCTGTCAGCAAGCTGCTCGACGCACACCCGCAAGTCGGCTGGCTGGAGATCAACATCAGCTGCCCCAATGTGCACGGCGGCGGCATGAGCTTCGGCACAACGCCCCAGGGCGCGGCACAAGTCGTGCGCAGTGTGAAGGCAAACACTGCAAAGCCGGTGATTGCCAAGCTGTCGCCCAATGTCACGGATATCGTCTCCATCGCCGTCGCCTGCGAAGAAGCGGGCGCCGACGGCATCAGCCTGATTAACACCCTGCTGGGCATGCGCATTGATCTGAAGACAAAGCGCCCGGTGCTCGCCAACAAAATGGGCGGCTTCTCCGGCAGCGCCGTTCTGCCGGTGGCGCTGCGCATGGTATATCAGGTCTATCAGGCAGTGAAAATTCCCGTTGTCGGGATGGGCGGCGTCAGCTGCGCGGAGGACGTGATCGAGATGATGCTGGCAGGCGCGACTGCTGTCGAGGTGGGCGCCGCCAATCTGGTCAACCCCTTCGCCGCGCGGGATATCGTGCGCGCACTGCCCGGCGTCATGGAAAAATACGGCGTGTCGGATCTGACAGAGATCATCGGCGCGGCGCACGCATAACATTACGGAAAGGATAGGATCATAGCATGGGAAAAGATGTAATCATCGCCTGCGATTTTGACACTGCGGAGGCTTGTCTCTCCTTTTTGGATAAATTCGAGCAGGAAAAACCGTATGTAAAAATCGGGATGGAGCTCTTCTACGCCGCCGGTCCCGGAATCGTGAAGGCAATCAAAGCACGCGGCCATCAGATTTTTTTGGATCTGAAGCTGCATGACATTCCCAACACCGTGCGGAAAACCATGGCGGTTCTCTCCGCATTGGATATTGATATGTGCAATCTGCACGCCGCCGGAACCGTCCCGATGATGCAGGCGGCGCTGGAGGGGCTCACCCGCCCGGACGGCACACGCCCGCTCCTGATTGCGGTAACCCAGCTGACCTCCACCGGCCAGGAGCGCATGACAGAGGATCTGCTCATCGAAAAGCCGCTGGATCAGGTCGTGATGCACTATGCACAGTGCGCCGCAAAGGCAGGGTTGGACGGCGTGGTATGCTCGCCGCTGGAGGCGGGCAAGGTGCATCAAACCTGCGGCGCGCAGTTTCTGACTGTGACGCCCGGCGTGCGCTTTGCCGACGGCGATGTCGGCGATCAGGTGCGCGTCACCACTCCCGAAAAAGCAAAGGAAATCGGCTCTGACTACATCGTGGTCGGCCGTCCCATCACGCAGGCGCCCGACCCCGTCGCCGCTTGGCGCCGCTGCGTCCGGGAATTTGTCGGCTGATTGGTTTCATGGAACAAACGAAAGGCAGGAGAACTATGGAAAGTATTGAAATTCAAGTTGCAAAAGCGCTGCTGGAGATTCAGGCGGTCTTTTTCCGTCCGCAGCAGCCCTTCACCTGGGCAAGCGGTATTCACAGCCCCGTATACTGTGACAACCGTCTCATTCTCACCGCGCCCGCACAGCGCACGCTGGTCGAGAGCGCAATCGCCGAAACCGTCAAGCGCGAGTATCCCGACTGCGAGGTGCTGATGGGCACCTCAACCGCCGGCATTGCGCACGCCGCCATCGCCGCGCATCTGCTTGGCATGCCCATGGGCTATGTCCGCTCCGGCGCAAAGGATCACGGCAGACAGAATCAGATTGAAGGCAAGCTGGAAAAAGGGCAGAAGGTCGTTGTCGTGGAGGATCTGATCTCCACCGGCGGCAGCGTGATTGAGGTGGTCAACGTTCTGCGTCAGGCGGGCGCCCGGGTGCTTGGCATCGTCAGCATCTTCACCTACGGCATGCAAAAGGGACTGGATCGGCTGGCAGAGGCCGATGTCAAAAATGTCTCCCTCACGAATTTTGACTGCATCGCTAAGGTTGCGGCGCAGCAGGGATATATCCGCAATGAGGATATCGACCGCCTGATCCGTTTCCGCAACAATCCCTCTGACGAAAGCTGGATTTCCTGATTGCAACAAGAATGAAGGAGGAAACGGATGAAGCATCTGATTGATATTTTAGATCTAACCACAGACGAAATTGACGAGCTGATCGCCATCGCTTCGGACATCATTGCGCAGCCGGAAAAGTATTCCCAAATGTGCCGCGGCAAAAAGCTGGCAACGCTGTTTTTCGAGCCCTCCACGCGTACCCGCCTGTCCTTTGAGGCAGCAATGTATGAGCTGGGCGGCAATGTGCTGGGCTTTTCCGAGGCACAAAGCTCCTCCTCCTCCAAAGGTGAAAGCGTGTCGGATACCGTGCGCGTCGTCGGCGGCTACGCGGATATTATCGCCATGCGTCATCCCAAGGAGGGCGCACCGCTGGTCGCATCCATGAAGGCAGGCGTTCCGGTGATCAACGCGGGGGACGGCGGACACAATCATCCGACCCAGACCCTGACAGACCTGCTCACCATTCAGCGCAAGAAGGGCGGCTTTGACAATCTCACCGTCGGATTTTGCGGAGATCTGAAGTTCGGGCGCACCGTGCACTCCCTTTTAGGCGCACTGTCCCGGTATAAAAATGTCACCTTCCGCCTGATATCCCCCGCGGAGCTGACCGTTCCCGAATATCTGCGCCGCGAAGTGCTGGAAAGCAAGGGGCTCTCCTATGAAGAAACCTCGGATCTGGAGGCGGCAATGCCCAGTCTGGACGTGTTGTATATGACGCGTGTCCAGCGAGAGCGCTTTTTCAACGAGCAGGACTATATTCGCCTCAAGGACAGTTATGTCCTCACCCCCGAAAAGCTGCAAAACGCAAAGCCGGATATGTGCATCATGCATCCGCTGCCCCGCGTCAATGAGATTTCGGTCGCCGTGGACGACGACCCCCGCGCCTGCTATTTTGAACAGGCGCGCAACGGCAAATATATCCGCATGGCGCTGATCCTGAAGCTGCTGGAAATTCTGTAACCCGCTCACCCGTCGAAAGCCGGGCAAAACAACCTCTCGTACAGTCAAGTTTATTTGACCCTGTTTGATAGGAATGCAAGCCGCTTGGCGGCAGAATGGAGATTTTCATGATTGTAACGCCGATTGAAAACGGTATCGTTCTGGATCACATCCGGGCGGGCGTCGCCATGGAGCTGTATCAGCTACTGCATCTGGAGGAGCTGTCCTGCTCCGTCGCCATCATCAAAAACGCCCCCAGTGTCAAACTGGGAAAAAAGGACATTATCAAAATCGACGAGGTCATCGATTTGGATTTTGACCTGGTGGCATATATCGATCCGGGGATTACTGTCAATATTATCCGCGGCGGCCAGCTTGAAAAACGGCTGCATATGCAGCCGCCCACCCGCCTGGAGAATGTCATCAAGTGTAAAAATCCCCGCTGTATCACCTCCGTCGAGCAGGAATTGCCGCATGTTTTCAAGCTCACCGACCCGGTGCATCGCACCTACCGCTGTATCTACTGCGAATCCAAAGCCAAATAATGCCCGCTCGCCGGAGCTTTTGCTTTGCAGCACACCGCTTTCCCGCTTTGGCGGGAAAGCGGTGTGCTTGTCCTTGGGCCAAAGCCCCCGCCTGGCCGTGTTTCCCGGCACATTTCACCGATTCACGCCGCTCCGTTTCGTTCCTCCCTATTGAAAGCAGCAGCCGCAGCGCCCCACCCCGCGCGCAGCCGTACCCGTCTTCCCCGCACTGATTCACCGCATCCGCCGCCCCGCGCACACCTGCGCATAGCAGCAAGCCGCACCGCAATCATATATCAAACGGAATTCATTCTCGAATCCACCGCAATCCAACGACGCCAAAGACCGGCAGACACTCCAAAAGCCGCGCAAAAAACAGATGTCGCACCCCGCAGCCACGCCCTCCTTTTTGCTTGACAATTCTTTGCATTCTGTGCTATAATAACCATGTCGCCGCAGAATGCATGCAGCCTCACCCCGGCATAATATCCAATCGGGGTATAGCGCAGTTGATAGCGCACCGCATTTGGGAGCATAGATGTATTTACACCTCCCGAAAGCGAAAACCGCCGAAAGCCCTTCAACCGTGCGGATTTCGGGCAGTTCGGAAAATGAAAAAAAGCGGTCAAAAATGTGTTTGACCACAGAATTGACCACCTACATGACCACAATTAAATAAACTATCGGGGTATAGCGCAGTTGGTAGCGCGCGACATTTGGGATGTTGAGGCCGGGAGTTCGAGTCTCCCTACTCCGACCACCTTTCCGGCTGATTTAATATTCAATGTTAAATCAGCCGGACTTTTTTAGGCTTGATTTAGAGTAGATTTCTTTGCCGTAGTATGCTATAATTTGAACAATAAATCAGAATTTTTGA
>DBGFNI010000148.1:0-5265 GCA_048527645.1 Eubacteriales bacterium
TGCGCCGTTCGCTTTTTGGATGCAACATTTTCCAGTTTTTCGCCGCTTTTGTTTTTTTCTGCCATGTGGGCATACTATGCAGCGAAAAACTCGCAAAATATCGTGCCGCGGCAAAGCGGCGGGAACGGAGAGGGAAATGGCGCAGAAAAAGACGCAGTTCACTGAAAATGTAGAAAAATTTGACAGGGTTTTTCACATCGGAGTCAATTTTGATCTGGTCAAACGGGAATATCGCATCTGCGGTTACCCCCTTGTGCTGTACTATATTTCGGGGCTTGTGGAAGAGAGCGTGCTGGAGCGTGTGTGCAGCACATTACTGCACGCGCCGCACAGTGAAAAGGCGTTTTCCGACGCAGACACGTTTTCGCAAATGCTTGTCAGCTTCGGCGAAGTCAATATAACCGCAGACGACAGCAAAATGCTCGAACAGCTGCACACCGGTTGCGTCGCCGTGCTCTGCGGCGCATTTGATCCGTTCGTTCTGCTCACCATCCGAGACTTTCCGCAGCGCGGCATCCAGGAGCCCGAAAATGATAAAGTGCTGCGCGGACCGCACATCAGCTTTGTAGAAACCATTGCCAAAAACACCGCGCTGCTGCGCCGCCACATTCACGACACCCGATTCATGATCGTCCCGTTTCGCGTCGGTTCCGTCACCAAAACGCTGGTCACGCTGTGCTATCTGGAGGGATGCGCCAAACCCTCTCTGATTCAACTTTTGACAAATAAACTCAATCATATGCAAACCGACGCCATCAGCATGGGTGTGCAAAGCCTGTCCGAGTGCTTTATCAAGCAGCACTGGTATAATCCCCTGCCGAAATTCCGCTACACCGAGCGGCCGGACGCAGCTGCCGCCTCTATTTTGGAGGGCAGCGTTGTGCTGCTGTGCGACAATTCCCCCGAGGCGATGATCTTCCCGGTCGGTATATTTGATTTTTTGCAACAGACAGATGATTTTTATCTGCCTCCGCTCACCGCGTCCTATTTACGCATCATCCGCCTGATCACATGCCTTGCCAGCGTGCTGATGACGCCGCTGTGGTACCTCGCGCTGACCCATCCACACATCGTCCCCCCGTTTTTACAATTCATATTGGTGGAAGACAATGGCTCGGTTCCGATCATCTTTCAGCTGCTGATTTTGGAGCTGTGCATCGACGGACTCAAGCTTGCCTCGCTCAACACGCCGGATATGCTCTCCAATTCTCTCAGCGTGGTCGGGGGGCTGATCTTGGGCGAATTTGCAGTCAGTGTCGGCTGGTTTTCCTCCCAGTGTATTTTGTATATGGCTTTTGTCGCGATCGCAAATTTCACACAGCATAATTATGAGCTGGCGTATTCCTTTAAGTATATGCGAATGGTGCTGCTTGTCCTGTCCGGTCTATTCGGCATGTGGGGGTTCTTTGCCGGCATTCTGCTCATTCTGATCGCGCTCGCCACCAACCGCACCGTCGAAGGGAGACGGCGGTATTTTTACCCGCTGATCCCCTTCAACGGCAAAGCCCTGTTAAGCCTTTTTATCCGCTTGCCCAAGCGTTGATTTCACTGCGCCCGGCAAACGGGTCACGCTTCCCCGTTCTATTGCTTTGACAGGCACGCCTCCATCCCGTCGCAAAAGCGGCGGACATCCCGCTGCGTATTGAGCGCCGACAGACCGATCCGAACCGTTCCGTTCTCCATCGTCCCCAGCGGGCGGTGGATGAGCGGCGCGCAGTGATAACCGCTGCGCACGCAGATGCCGCGCTCTGCCAGATGCTGCGCAATCCGCGCCGGTGTCGCGCCCCGCACCGTGAAGGAGAGCACGCTCCCCTTTTCAGCAGACGGAGCATACAGCTTTACGCCTTCACAAGCGGAAAGATAATGATACAGCGGACGGTACAAAGAAAAAATTTGGGACTGAATGTGCGGCAGCGTCTGCTGCGCCACATATCGTGCCCCCGCCCCCAGCGACACGATCCCCGGCACATTCACCGTTCCCGCCTCCAGCGCCTCCGGTAGCTGATCGCCCATTTCGCGTTCAAGTGACAGCATGCCGTTTCCGCCCTGTGCCAATGCATTTGGCGCCGGCGCATGCGGCGCGATCATCGCCGCACCGCTTCCCTGCAAGCCAAACAGCGCTTTGTGGCCGGCAAAGCATAGATAGTCAATTCCCATCTGCTCCATATGAATCGGATAGACGCCCGCGCTTTGCGACGCGTCCACGCAGAAGAGAATTCCCCGCTCGCGGCACCATGTGCCGATTTGTGCAATCGGAAGCTCCTGTCCCGTCACATTGGAGACATGTGAAACAACCACCATGCGCGTGCGGGCGCGGCACTGCCGGCGGAGCAATTCCATGATTTCTTCCTCATGTTTCCCGCAAACCGGCAGAACAGCGGTTTGGATTCCTTTTTTTCTCAGCGCATACAGCGGCCGGATAACGGAATTGTGTTCGATGTCCGTCGTAACCACGCGATCGCCGCGCCGGAGCACCCCGTGCAAAACGGTATTCAGCGCCCATGTGGCATTGGCAAAAAACACGGTGTTTTCCGGGCGGGAAAGTCCAAGCAGTTCAGACAGACGGCATCGTGCCTCATACACCGCCTCCGCACTGCGCATACTGAGCTCATGTGCGGATCGGCCGGGATTGCCGCAATACGCCGACGCACAGCGATACGCCGCCTGCAGCACACACGCCGGCTTGGGAAAGGTTGTCGCCGCGTTGTCCAAATAGCACTGCTCCGTGTCATATTCCGTTGTTTGAAAAGTCATACCGTTCCCCCTTTCCGCATCCGCTTAGTCCGCAGAACGGTAAACCGCAGAATACGCAATGCCCGCATCGTGCAGGATTCTTTCCGCCGCCGCGCCCGTCGCGGAGGTCTTCACGCCCCAGCCACAGCCCTTTGCTGTTTTTGCCGCATCAAGCCGCACGACACGCGCGCCATATCCTGCGGCACGCAGCGCCCGCCCGGCGGAGGAAGCAAGCGTTGTGCTCGAAAAACTGATCAGCACCGGCATTCCCGCGGCATTCTCTTTTTTCATTCCTCTTTCTCCTGTTGTCAAATTCTAAGCGACAAAAAAAGCCCGTCGCTATTACAGCATATGTAACAGCCACGGGAAGGGTGTTATCGGATTGTAAAGGTGCGCCGCTTTTGCCAAAGCATAATCTGTGGCGGCAATCGAGCGCAAACGCGCCGCTATCGGCGCTTATTGCTGCAAATCATTGTAGTATACATCTTCTCCGGGGAAGCTGTATCCCATCTTTTCGCGGGCGGCCTTGATGATAAATTCATCGTCATACGGTTCTTCCAGGTTTTCCTGCATTTCGGCAACCTGTTCTTTGCTCTTGTCAATCTTATCCGTCAGCTCCGCCTGCTGCTTGTGCAGCGTATTAATCTGCGTCTGCATATTGTAAATGGAAAAAACACAAAACGCTACAAAAACAATCAAAGCCGTCTTGGTAAAAAAATTCATTTTTTTACGCGGCTTTTTTTGCTTTGTCGCTTGGCGCGGTTCTGCATTCTTTGTATTTTTAGACATCTGTTAACCTCATTCAAACAAACGGCGATCCTGTTTCAGTTGTTTTTCCGTATACCGGCGCAAGCGCGCGTGCATTGTCGCAAGCGACCACAGCTTGCGCAGCTTTGCCGCGCCGCGAAATGTGTGATACACGCCCTCCGTGATCCAAAGCAGCGGATAATACAGCACCCTGTTATACCCGGCAATCAGCACGGCGCGCACCGCCGCACAGATCAACGCGGCAAACCGTATCACCGCTTTGCCCACGGAAAAATAATACGCGCAAAAGCCGAGAAGCAGCCCCATCAGCAGATACCAGCGGATTACACCCATATTGCAGTCGAAAAAAAACAGGGTTGTCACAACAGCACAGATCAGACAAAACAGGATATCCTCAAAGAAAACGAGCAGTACAGAGAGCCGCCCGCGCGCCTTCCCCGTCCGTTTTTTCTTCCTTTTCGGCCAATGGGCAAGCTCGCGCAGCCGATAGGCGCGCAGCCTTCGCACCGGTGCGGTGTCGCCCCCCGTCGCGCCTCTGCCGACACGCAAAATCCGGAAAATATCGTATACCGCTCCAAGAGCAATTCCCAGAAGACAGGCGTACAAAAATCCCTCCGGCGCCCCGGGCACAGAGGCTTCGAACGGCCGGACCGCCGAGAGCCGCATCACCGGAACAGGCGTGCAAAAAAGCCGCCCTCCCCTTTCGGCACAGCATCGGAATAGGCAAGCGCGCCGATTTTGCCGCTGATCTGCATTTCGCCCTTTTGCAGATCCAGCGACTGCATATGGAGCATTTCTCCCTCAACGGTCAGAATCCCCTGTGCGGTTATCGCACGCACATAATGCTCGTCATATCCCTCCACCTCGGAAACGCCGCTGACCGACAGGCTCTGACGGTTTTCCATCTGAATGCAATGGGGTGTATCCTTTTTTTCCGCATGCTGCGGATTTGTCTGCCGATCCATAAGCGAAAACGCCTTCCTTGACGCATATTTTACTTCATTCTATGCGCCGATCGGCAAAAATATCCCGCTTTTCAGCGGTCAATCACCTCATACAGGGACGCGGCGTCTGCCTTTAAGGCGTGCTCCCGGACGGAAAGAACGCGCACCTTGAGCGTTTTCTCCCCAAACGCGATTTCAATCACGTCATTTTCCTTGACATCATAGGACGCCTTGGCGGTTCGCCCGTTCACGGTCACATGCGCGCCGTCGCAGGCTTCATTCGCGACCGTTCGCCGCTTGATAATCCGCGACACTTTCAAAAACTTATCCAGACGCATGGCTTTTTCTCTCCCAAAAAAAGCAGGAATCGCACAGCGGTGCGATTCCTGTCAATAACAATTGTTTCAGCGCCGCAATTACTTGTTTACGCTTGCCTTCAATGCGCTGCCTGCAGAAAAACTGGGATGCTTGGAAGCAGGAATGTCGATGGTTGCACCGGTGCGGGGGTTGCGACCGGTTCTTGCGCCGCGCGTTTTCACATCAAACGTGCCGAAGCCAACCAACTGAACCTTATCACCGTTAACCAAAGCGGTCTCAATGCTGTTCAGAACGGCATTCAGGGAAGCCTCTGCGTCTTTCTTCTTCAGACCGGTTTCCTTTACGATTGCATCTACCAACTGTGTCTTATTCATGATTATTTCACCTTTCCTGTAGTTTTCCATTCAATTTCTATCGAATTCGGCTCTTACGCCACGCAGATATTATACCATCTTTTTTCATGTCTTGCAATAGGATTTGAAAAAAAATCCGGCACTTTTTT
>DBGFNI010000149.1:0-9784 GCA_048527645.1 Eubacteriales bacterium
GATGCCAACACGGTTGACATTAACAACTATGTGTTTAAAGAAAAGCATTCCATTCAAGACTCTCTGCGTTTGCTCGCAGACAACTATGAGCATATTCATATTATGATTCTTGACCCGGAGGGAAAGGTGCTCTGCACCAGCGAGAACTATGACCGCAAGCTCGACGGCAGAAGCGTACCGACTGAAGAGCTGGAGCGTCTGCTCGCGATGAACGGCGCGTCGGTGGAAACAAATTTCGGCGGTTTGCTGCGTGAGAAGGAGTATTTAAGCGTGGTGAAGCCGATCACGGATCAAAACGGCATTCTTGTGGGCTGTGTGGCGGTGAGTACCTCATCAGAGGCATCCTCCACGCTGCTGCACGGCATGATCAAAACCATTGCGGTCTTTTTCCTTTGGATTTTGCTTGCATCTGTTGTGGCAATCTATTTTCTGACGGAGCGGATTATCAGTCCGTTGCGGCAGATCAGCCAGGCAGCCAAGGAATATGCTGCGGGTAATTTTGATGTGCGGATCCCCGTCAAGGGCAACGACGAAATCGCCGATGTGGCGATCGCCTTTAACAATATGGCGAATACCATGTCCGGACTGGAAACGCAGAGAAGCGCCTTTCTTGCCAACATCGCCCACGATCTGCGCACGCCGATGACGACCATAGCGGGCTTTACAGACGGCATCCTTGCGGGCGCGATCCCGCCGGAAAAGCAGCCGTATTATCTGGAATTGGTCAGCAGCGAAGTGAGACGGCTCTCCCGTCTGGTATCCTCTCTGCTGGACATTACCCGAATTCAGGCGGGCGAACGCAAATTTACGGATATGGAATTTGATATTTGCGAAATGGCGCGGCAGATTCTGATTTCTTTTGAAAAACAGATTGATGAGAAAAAGCTGAATGTGGAATTTGAGACCGACGCGGACAGCATGACGGTTGTCGCGGACCGGGATGCAATTCATCAGGTGCTGTACAACATCTGCCACAACGCGGTCAAGTTTTCGCGGCCGGGCGGTTTGTACCGCATCACGATTCAGGAAAAAAACAAAAAGGTTTTGGTTTGCGTTTACAACGAGGGTGACGGTATTCCGGCTGCCGACTTGCCGTATGTCTTTGATCGGTTTTACAAGAGTGACAAGAGCAGAGGGTTGGACAAGACCGGCGTAGGGCTCGGGCTGTATATCGTCAAAACCATTATCAACGCACACAAAGAAGAGATCTGGGCTGACAGTGAAGAGGGGAAATACTGTGCGTTTACCTTCACACTCCGCTCCAGTGCCGAAAAATAAGCCTGTTAGGAGCGCAACATGAATATCAAAAAGAGTGACGGCGCTTCCCCCTCCAAAAAAAGCGGCGCCGAGCAAAACAACAATTATCTTTACAACTGGAACTACGGTGCGTATCGCAATGCGCTGCACCGCAGGCAGGGAAAGGGTGCAAATCATTTTGCAGGGCTGATTGCCGCGACGGTGACGCTGGCGGTGCTTCTGCTCCTTTCGGTCGTCTTTTTCTCCTGGCGGATTGAGCGATTGGAAGAGCAGCTGGAAATGAACGGAAACACGGAGTCATCGCTGCCATTGCAAACGACACAGGATGTCATGCTTGATGAAAACGGCGGTCTGCGCGACGAATATGTCAGCCTGTTTCATTTATCCGCCCTAAAGATTAAACTGACGCCGGATGGGAATGTGACCGGGTACGGTTTTCTTTTGGAAAACGGATATGTTTTGACGGATATTACCTGCGTTCCGGATGAATTTCCCTATGTGGAGGATGCAGATGGGAATGTGACCGGATGCTGCTTGCTATTTTCCGATCTGGACACGCACATTGCGGTGCTACAGCCGCTGGAAAGCATGCAGGGCAGAGCGCTGTCCTTCGGTGGGACGGGAGATGTCGGAGACGCAGTTTGCCTGGTGGGCAACATTCCGTCTCATTCTGCCAAGCCTGCTATTGAGGTGTGCTCTGTTGTGAGCCGGGGCGCTGATACGCTGATTCTCAACAGCAAGGCCGTATCCGCCATTTCGCCGCTGGGCGTTGTCTGCGACAGCAAGGGCGCGCTGGTCGGCGCCTATACCAGCTTGGGTGAGGTGCGGATTCTCTACGGACTGAAGGAGCGCATAAATTCTGAAACGCAGAGAATGCAGCTGTCGCCGGAAAGCTTCGGTGCTTCTTATATGGTTGACTTTGATGCAGATACCACTTATGAGAATGTTTCCATCAGCGATTCTAATCTGTATCATGTTCCGCAGGGCGTTCGGATCACCTCTGTTGTGCCGGACAGCAACGCAATGCTTGCCGGGATTCAGGAAAACGATATTATTTATGAAATCAATGATATCGAGATCCTGAGTGCAATGGATTTGAAGCGTTCGTTGGAAAATCTCGATTATTCGATCTATACTGCCACGATTTACCGCGACGGAAAGGATTATTTTGTCCGTCTGACGCTGCCGGTTAATGATGCTGCGCAGGCCGATGAGGATTCCTCAAAGTAAAACCTATTTGCTGCACGCACCGATTGAATCGCATAAACAAATGGCATGTCCCGTATTATCGCGGACATGCCATTTTTCTATATTGATTCTGCCGGCACAAAGAATATGTAGAGAGCAAACGCTTATGCGAGCAAGAGCTGTGCAATGTGATAGACCAACAAGGACACCGCCCAGGCAATGCCGCACTGTGAGACGACGACGCCCACGGCGCGCCAGGTGGAGTCGAGTTCTCTGCGGATGGCGGCGATTGCCGCGACGCACGGCGTGTAGAGCAGCGTAAAGGCGAGAAAGGAAATGACTGCTGCGGTGCTTGGGAAAAGAGCGGGCAGGACGCTTTTCAGCGTGGTCACGGTGGTCCCGGTCAGCACGGACAGGGTGCTGACCACCGCTTCTTTTGCGGAAAATCCGGCGATCAGCGCGGTGCAGGCTTTCCAATTGCCAAACCCGAGGGGAGCGAACAGGGGAACCAGCAGCCGCCCGGCGTATGCCAGCAGACTTCTGGAGGGGTCGGCTGTGACGTTGAGGCGCGGGTCAAAGGTCTGCAAAAACCAAATGATCAGCGAAGCGACAAAAATCACCGTGAAAGCACGGGTGAGAAAATCCTTTGCTTTTTCCCACATCAAAAGCAGCACGTTTTTCGCGGTGGGAAAACGGTAATTCGGCAGTTCCATAACGAATGGAACCGGTTTGCCCTGAAATTTCGTTTTGGATAACAGCAGCGCCAGCAGGATGCCCACCGCGATGCCGCCGAAATACATACAGGTCATGACAACCGCCTCATGCCCCGGAAAGAAAGCGGCTGCGAACACCGCGTAAATCGGTATTTTTGCGCTGCAGCTCATAAAGGGTGTGAGCAGAATGGTCATCTTTCTGTCCCGTTCGGAGGATAGTGTGCGGGTTGCCATCACCGCGGGGACACTGCATCCGAACCCGATCAGCATGGGGACAAAGCTTCTGCCGGAGAGGCCGATTTTTCGCAGCAGCTTATCCATGACGAAGGCGACGCGCGCCATATAGCCGGTGTCCTCCAGAATGGACAAAAAGAAGAACAGAATCAGAATCATCGGCAAAAAGCTGACTACGCTGCCGACGCCGACAAAGACCCCGTCAATCACCAGGCTTTTCACCACCTCGTTGACGCCCCACGCATCCAGCCCCTTCTGACACAGCCCCGCCAAAAGATCAATGTCGTAGGAAAGCAGATCGGAAAGAAAGGCGCCGACCACGCCGAAGGTCAGCCAGAATATGAGAATCATAATGACAAAGAAGAGGGGCAGCGCCAAAAAACGATTGGTCAGAACGGCGTCGATTTTTGCAGAGCGAATATGCTCGCGGCTTTCCCGCGCTTTGACGACCGTCTGCGCGCAGAGGCTTTCAATGAAGGTGTAGCGCATATCCGCCAGCGCGGCGTTGCGATCCATGTCACATTCCCGCTCCATCTCAATGATTGAGTGCTCCAGCATCTCCCGTTCGTTTGTGTTCAGTTCCAGCCGCTGCGCAAAGGAGTCATCGTCGCCCTCGATCAGCTTGGTTGCACAGAAACGCGGGGAAAGGGAAGCGCGCTGCGCATGATCCTCTATGAGGTGAGAAACGGCGTGTATGCAACGGTGAACCGGGCCGGACGAACAAAAGTCAAGCCGCTTCGGGCAGATATGCGCCGTGGAGACCTCCATCACGCGTTCAATCACCTCATCCACGCCTTCATTTTTCACGGCGCTGATGGGGATGACGGGAACGCCCAGCAGGCGGGACATTCTCCCGCAGTCGATGGTGCCGCCGTTGCCGCGCACTTCGTCCATCATGTTCAGCGCGAGAACCATCGGGATGTTCAGTTCCAGCAATTGCAGCGTCAGATAGAGATTGCGCTCAATGTTACCGGCATCAAGAATATTGATGATGCCGTCCGGCTTCTGATCCAGAATGAAATCCCGGGTGACAATTTCCTCCCCCGAATACGGACGGATGGAGTAAATACCGGGCAAATCGACGATTTGTGTGTTTTTTTGTCCTCTTACGGGGCCGATTTTTTGATCGACGGTGACGCCGGGGAAATTGCCGACATGCTGACCCATACCGGTCAGCGCGTTGAACAGCGTGGTCTTTCCGCAGTTTTGGTTGCCGACCAATGCAAGGGTAATCATGCTTTCTCTCCCTTCTGCTCAAGCTGCGGCGGATCAATGAGCGACACCGTGATTTTTGCCGCGTCCTCACGGCGCAATGTCAGACTGTAGCCGCGCAGATACAGCTCCAGCGGATCCCCCATGGGGGCGACCTTGTTTACGGTGATTTTGGTTTTCGGGATCAGTCCCATGTCGAGCAGATGGCACCGCAGCGCGCCCTCTCCGCCGACCTTCAATATGACGCCCCATGCACCGATGGGGAGCCGGTCTAAAGTCATTTCTTTCATAATATAACTCTTTTCGTTTCGGTGTTGGAATGGTATGAATTCAAAAAAATGTGTTTCACATGCTGCACAGCCGCACAGATGCGCCGACGGGCGAAAGCGCACTTATTTCGCTTGTTTTTCTTGCCGGAAGGTCCTCTATAACATATTAATCTTACTACGTTTTGCATACATTGTCAATGCGAATAACGGTTTGTTTGCAAAAAAATGTAAAGCCGTTAAATTTTGAAAAATTCAGGTTTGCCATTGCAAATTGGTCGAAAATATGCTATACTTGTAACAACCAAACAAATGCAAAGGAGATGCAGGAATCATGGCTATTCTTGTTACCGGCGGCGCCGGCTTTATCGGGACGCACACATGCGTCGAATTGCTGGAGGCAGGCGAGGACATCGTTGTTTTCGATAACCTATACAACAGTAAAAGAAGCGCTGTGGAGGCCGTAAAACAGATTACCGGCAAGGACTTTCCGTTTTATGAAGCGGATATGCTGGATGCAGCTGCTATGGAAAAAATCTTTTCGGAAAACGAGATCACCGAGGTGATTCATTTTGCCGGACTCAAAGCGGTCGGCGAGAGTGTGGAAAAGCCGCTGGAGTATTATCACAATAACATCACGGGTACGCTTGTGCTGTTGCAGACGATGCGTGCGCACGGCGTGAAACGGATTGTCTTTTCCTCTTCTGCAACCGTTTACGGTTCGCCGAAATCGGTGCCGATCTGTGAGGATTTTCCGCTGTCCACGACCAATCCCTACGGAGCCACCAAGCTGATGATTGAGGATATTCTGCGCGACTTGTGGCACAGCGACAACGAATGGTCGATTGCGCTGCTGCGTTATTTCAATCCGATCGGTGCGCATGCCAGCGGTCTGATCGGCGAGGATCCCAACGGAATCCCGAACAACATTATGCCGCGTTTGCTGAATGTTGCAACCGGCAAAATGGAATCGATGACGGTGTTCGGCGACGACTACCCGACCAAGGACGGCACGGGTGTGCGCGACTACATTCATGTGGTGGATCTGGCAAAGGGTCATGTCGCGGCAATCCGTAAGGTACGCGCGGAAAAGAAATGCGACGCCTACAATCTGGGAACCGGGAAGGGCTACAGCGTTTTGGAGATTATTCACGGTCTGGAAAAGGCCTGCGGAAAAACATTGAATTATCATGTGACGCCGCGCCGTCCGGGAGACATTGCGGAATGTTATGCCAACCCGGAAAAAGCAAAGAAGGAGCTTGGCTGGTGTGCTTCGCTCGATCTGGAGCAGATGTGCGCGGACGCCTGGCATTTTGCGCAGAAGCATCAGTCCTGACAGTGCGTCTGCAATGAAAGAAAGTTAGCGTTATGCTACATATCAATCAGTTTATGCAGTTTATGAATCGTTTTTTGAAAAAGAAGTTATCCGGTGTTTCCCAAGGAACGGAACCGATCCGGGAAAACGCGCCGCAGCAGGTGCTTGAGACGAATGAAACGGACGCCGCTGCGGGCAGCCCCGCTTGCGTCGGCGAGAAGGAAACGGAAGCAAAGGGTACGCCCGCTTCTGTCGGCACGGAACCGTCTGCGCCTACCGGCTTGCGAGAAAAATGGAACGGCTTTTGCGCACGGATCGGCAAGCGCTTGCGGCGCGGAGAAAAAAAGCGCGAGCGGAAAAGACCGCCGCGAAAGCAGCCCAACCAGCTGATCGACGGAATCGCAACGGCTGCGATATTGGCTCTGATGGCGAACAAGCTTTTGCAGTTCTATGTCAATGTTGTATTTCGTGATCTGCAAAACAACCGTGCGCTTTGTGTCATGCTCAGCTGCTGGTCGGTATTTCTATGTGCGTTTGTATGTCTTTTGATACGGTTGTTTACCAAAAAGAAAAACCATATGCCGTTCCTCATCACGTTTCACGTGGTGCTGACCGTGCTGCTGGTGATTGATACCGTCTATAAGGGATATCTGAACAGCCTGCCCAGTGTTGCCGAGCTGAGCAAAGCGACGGAGCTGACCGGCGTGCAGGGCTCGGTCGGCGAAGTGATGCGGCAGAACAAGGATTTGCTGCTGCGAATGACGCTGGATGTGATTCCCGTGCTCCTGTTCGGCATTTGGCTCAGACCTTTCTTGAACAAACATCTGAAGAAAAGACCGCCGGCATATTATTCCGCGGTTCATACCGGCGGCATCGGTGCGGTTTGCGCAGCCTGCGCCTGCATGGTGCTTGTTGTCTGGACGCTGACACCGTCTATTTCCGCTGCTATTTTGAAAAGCGAGATTGTGACCTATCATCTGATGGATGTTGGCAAGGCCGTTGCCAACGGCGGGCAGTCGGATTACAGCGAGGAAAAGCTCTCTCAGATTGTAATGTCGCAGACGATCGGATCTGACGAGTATTGGGGGGTGGCAGCGGATAAAAACGTTGTTCTGATTCAGGTGGAGGCGCTGCAGTCCTTTGTGATCGGCAAGACCTATAACAGGCAGGAGATCACGCCGAATCTGAATGCTTTTCTCAATGACGATTGCATTTGGTTCCCCAACCATTACTATCAGATCGGCGGCGGAAACACGGCGGACGCAGAATTCTCGGCGCTCAATTCGCTGTATGCGCCGGAAAAGGAAGCGGTGTATGAAAAATATCCGACCAACACGTATTACGGCCTGCCGTGGATTCTGAAGGACAACGGCTACAGCGGCGCTTACGCATACCACGGCTACATCGGCAGCTTCTGGAACCGGGAAACAGCATATCCGTATCAGGGATTTGACGATTTCTATTCACTGGAAGACATGGAAGGGCTCGAAATTCACGGTATGATGGAGGGCGTGACGGATCTGGAGCTGTTTAATCGGATGCTGACGGACATGAAAGAACAGGTGAAAGACGGGCCGGTCATGCAAATGGCGGTCACGCTGTCCACGCATCACCCGTATTGGCTGCCGGAGCAATATCTGGACTTTGAGCTTTTCCCCGAGGACGAGGGGACGACTTGCGGGTCATATCTCACGTCGATGCACTATTTCGATCAGTGCTTCGGCGCTTATGTGGACGGACTGAAGGAGGCAGGGCTATGGGACGAGACCGTTATTGTGCTGTACGGCGACCACATGGCGTTGCCGAGCTATGAGCGGGAATCGGTTGAATTCATGGAAAAATATTTCTGTGATTCTTACACATATGCCGAGCAGTTTCGTGTGCCGCTGCTGATGCATGTGCCGGGGGTGGACAGCACGCAGATTACTCCCGCGAACGGACACATTGACATTCTGCCGACGTTGCTGCATGTGCTGGGGATTGAAAATACGCGCGGGGTGATGCTGGGACATGACATGTTTGTTACCGAGGACGGCTTTGTACTGGAGCAAACGCATCTGGGACGCGGTTCGTTCTTTACCAACGATGTCTTTTTCCAAAACGATCAGCAGAACTTGGTGTTTTTGGCAGCGGCTGTTGATCTGCAAACCGGCGAAAATCTGGATGCGGCGCAGTATTTTGATACAACAGCACAGGAAGCAAGAGAAATCTTTGCGCAGAATGAATACATTTTGCAAAACGATTTGGTTTGTTCGTTACGGACGGACGGCGGCTAAACCCTGCCAACAGGCGATCATATCAAACAACAGCATACTGCCGACGCGATCTGTATGGATCGGGAAAGCGGTATGCTGTGTTTTTTTGGATAAAAGAGAACCGCGGCTTCCGGCATGCCGGAAACCGCGGTGACCTTTTTTTGATTAGAATCGCTGTGATGGAAAAATCAGATCTCAGCGAAATACTTGATGGTGCGAACCATCTGGCTGGTGTAGGAGTTCTCGTTGTCGTACCAGGAAACAACCTGAACCTGATAGGTGTCATCGTCGATCTTGGCAACCATGGTCTGCGTGGAATCGAAGAGAGAACCGTAGCGCATACCGATCACGTCGGAGGAAACGATCTGATCCTCATTGTAGCCGAAGGACTCGGTTGCAGCAGCCTTCATAGCGGCGTTGATGCTCTCGGGAGTGATGTCCTTACCCTTTACAACAGCAACCAGAATGGTGGTAGAACCGGTGCAGGTCGGAACACGCTGTGCGGAGCCGATCAGCTTGCCGTTGAGCTCGGGAATAACCAGGCCGATTGCCTTTGCAGCGCCGGTGGAGTTAGGAACGATGTTCTGTGCGCCTGCACGTGCACGGCGCAGATCGCCCTTTCTGTGCGGGCCGTCCAGAATCATCTGGTCGCCGGTGTAAGCGTGAACGGTGGTCATGATACCGCTCTCGATCGGAGCGTAGTCATTCAGTGCCTTTGCCATGGGCGCCAGGCAGTTGGTCGTGCAGGATGCAGCGGAAATGATCTTGTCAGAAGCGGACAGGGTCTTTTCATTTACGCCGTACACGATGGTGGGCAGATCCTTACCTGCGGGAGCGGAAATGACAACCTTCTTCGCGCCTGCGTCAATGTGTGCCTGGCTCTTATCCTTGGAGCAGTAGAAACCGGTGCACTCCAGAACAACGTCAACACCCAGCTTGCCCCAGGGCAGATCAGCTGCGTTGGGCATTTTATAGATAACAATCTTCTTGCCGTCTACGGTGATGTAGTTGTCTTCGCCCTCACCCTCATGAAAATCAACGGTGTGACCCATTGCTACATAGTTGCCCTGTGCGGTGTCATATTTGAGCAGATGTGCCAGCATCTTTGCGCTGGTCAGGTCATTGATTGCAACAACTTCATAACCCTCTGCACCGAACATCTGACGGAAAGCCAGACGGCCGATCCGGCCGAAACCGTTGATAGCTACTTTAACTGACATAATAAAATACCTCCGAAAATAATATTTTAGATTTTTACATCTTTTATATTCTACATAAGATAACAGCTTTATGCAATAGTAAATTGTAAATTTTTTTCGGTTTTTCCTGATTTCTCCTCATTTT
>DBGFNI010000150.1:0-20162 GCA_048527645.1 Eubacteriales bacterium
CAATCTCATACCAAAGGAGAAAACCATGAGTCAATCAATCAAAATCGCTATGTTCGACACCAAGCCCTATGACCGGGAAGCATTTGAATCCGCGCCGATCCCGGAAAATATCCGCATCAAGTTCTTTGAAACGAAGCTCACGCCGGACACCGTCGGGCTGGCACAGGGATATGACGGGGTGATCGTGTTTGTCAACGACGTGATCACCGACACCGTGATCGACGCGCTGTACCGCGCCGGCGTCCGGCTGATCGCCCTGCGCTGTGCCGGCTTTAACAACGTGGACGTCAAGGCGGCACAGGATAAAATCCACATTGTCCGCGTTCCCGCCTATTCCCCGCACGCCGTTGCGGAGCATGCCATGGCATTGCTGCTCACTTCCATACGCCGCATCCACAAGGCGTATATCCGCACCAAGGATTTCAATTTCAGTCTGAACAACCTGACCGGCTTTAATCTCCACGGGCGCACCGCCGGCGTCATCGGCACCGGCAAGATCGGCAGAGAATTTACAAAGCTTTGTCGGGGCTTCGGGATGAAGGTGCTGGCATACGATTTGTATCCGAATCCAGAGGTGGAAGCGGAATATGTCCCGTTGGAGGAGCTGATGCGGCAGAGCGACATCATTTCCCTGCACTGCCCGCTCACGGCGGAAAACAAATATATGATCAATGCCAATTCCATTCTCACCATGAAAAAAGGCGTGGTCATCATCAACACCTCCCGCGGCGCGCTGATTGACGCCGACGCTTTGCTGGAGGGAATCAAGTCCCGCCACATCGGCGCAGCCTGCCTGGATGTTTATGAAGAGGAAAGCGATCTCTTTTTTGAAGACAACTCCGGCCATATTCTGGAGGACGATGTACTGGCGCGTCTGCTCTCCATGCCCAATGTGCTGATCACCTCGCACCAGGCATTTCTGACCGAAGAGGCGCTGAACAACATCGCCACCACGACGCTTGAAAACATTACCGCGTTTTTCGCCGGCGAACCTCTGAAAAACGAGGTCTGCTATCACTGCGACAACCCCCACGCAGAGCAGGTCTCACAGCAGCCCATCGCATAATTTTTCCCGGCACGTTTATTTCTGACGGAATTTGCCATACTAACAGTACAAAGCATTCGTTCCCCGGCGATTCACACTGCTTTGCCGTGGTTTGCTCTCACTGCGCCGCGTTCGGATGAATGCTTTGTTGCAGATACAAGGCGCGTCCTTTTATCAGAGCGCGCGGCGTGTCACCGGAAGGCACTCCGCCTTCCGGTGACTGCTTTTTGATGCTCACACGAAGCATCTGACCAAAAGCGACACGCGCGGTATCCGCCGCGCCGCATATCTGCGGGCGTTCGTTTCTTTGACAAATACTTTTAACCGAAAAACAGAGGAGAACGCCACTTGTTCTCCTCTGTTGTGTTGATTGGGGTTTCCGCTGTATTTCATCACGATTCCGCGCCGTCGGCAGCCTTGCCCTTACCGCGCAGCATCGAATGCTTCAGATCCCAGAGACGCTGAGAAAGATCCACATAATAGCGGTGCGGATTCTCAAACCGTGTCACCTCGTCCCACAGCGTTTCCACCTCGGCCCGGCAATAGTCGCGAATCTCATTGATCGCAGGCAGCTGATACACGCATTCGCCGTGCAAAAACACCGGCACCTGCAGCGGTCGCGCACGGTAATTGGTGACGGTCTGCCGCTTCCAAGTGTTCTCCGGATCAAACAGCTCCAGCGGCTTGCTCTCGTCGATCACCTCGTCATGGATCGTCATCAGATCGGCGATCGCCTTGCCGTTCTCCCGGTCGTAAATACGGTATACCTTTTTATAATGCGGGTTTGTGATTTTCCCGGGGTTCTCGCTGATCTTGATTTTCGGGATCAGTTTTCCGTCCTTCCCCGCCTTGGCAACCAGCTTATACACACCGCCGAACACCGGCTCGCTGCGCGCCGTGATCAGGCGTTCGCCCACGCCGAAAGAATCCACATACGCACCCTGCAAAATAATATCGCGGATGATATATTCGTCCAGTGCGTTGGACACAACGATTTTGCACTCGGTCAGACCGGCGTCATCCAGCATTTTCCGCGCTTTTCTCGTCAGATAAGTGATATCGCCGGAGTCCAGACGGATGGCGCATTTGGTGATGCCCTGCGGCAGCAGAACATTCTGAAACGCGCGGATCGCGTTGGGAACGCCGCTTTTCAGTGTGTCATACGTGTCCACCAGCAGCGTAGCATTGTTCGGATACAGATGGCAGTATGTTTCAAACGCCTCATATTCGTCGTCAAACATCTGCACCCAGCTGTGCGCCATAGTGCCGGTGGCGGGAATCTGATAATCCCGGTCGGAAATGGTGCACGCCGTTGCGCCGCAGCCGCCGATGAAAGCAGCACGAGCACCGAGAATCGCCGCATCTGCACCCTGTGCGCGGCGGGAACCGAATTCCGCAACCGCTCTGCCCTTTGCGGCACGCACCAAACGGTTTGCCTTAGTTGCGATCAGGGACTGATGGTTCAGGCAGAGGAGCAGATAGGTCTCGATAAACTGCGCCTGAATCGACGGCGCCCTGACGGTCACGATCGGCTCGCCCGGGAAAATCGGCGTCCCCTCGGGAATCGCATAAATATCGCCTTCAAAGCGGAAGGAGCGCAAATATTCCAAAAATTCCGGTGAAAAGCATTCCTTGGAACGGAGATACGCAATGTCCTCCTCTGAAAAATGCAAATTTTTAATATAATTTACCAGTTGCTCCAGCCCCGCTGCGATGGCAAAGCCGCCGCCGTCGGGAATGTCGCGGAAAAACATATCAAAAACCGCTTCTTCCTCACCCTTCCCGCACAGAAAATAACCGTTTGCCATGGTGATTTCATAGAAATCACACAGCATCGTATAGTTTTGTTGTTCCATTTTCTAAACCTTCTTTGCAATCGCAGTACAGAAAAGTGCGTTATGCCTTGCCGTTGATCCGTTCCATCAGGCGGTGAATCCGCTCAACGGGATTGAGCAGATCGGAAAGCGTTGCGTCGCGGTTGAGTGTGTCAATAATATATGCGACATATTTGCACATGTTGACCTCGCGGTACCATTCCTTTTCCCGCAGTTCATTCGTACGGTAATTGAGATTGGTGGTATAAATCCGGTCAAAAATGCCCTTCTCATACGCTTCGTCAAACTTTGTAAGACCGTTGCAGAACAAACCGAAGGTGGCAAACACGAAAATACGCTTCGCGCCCTTTGCCTTGAGCTGATATGCAATGTCAAACACAGAGTCGCCGGAGGAAATCATGTCGTCCACCACAATCACATTTTTCCCGGCAACGGAATTGCCCAGATACTCATGCGCCTCAATCGGGTTTCTGCCGTCGACGACGATGGTGTAATTGCGGCGCTTGTAGAACATGCCCAAATCCAGCCCCATCACCGAAGAATAGTACATGCAGCGGGACATGCCGCCCTCGTCGGGAGAAATGATCATCGTATGCTCCGCGTCGAGCTTGACATCCGGCTCGTTGCGCGTGAGGCATTTGATCATCTGATAGGAGGTGCGAACGTTGTCAAAGCCGCCCAGCGGAATGGCGTTCTGCACGCGCGCGTCATGCGCGTCAAACGTAATCAGATTCACCACACCCATATTGGAAAGCTCCTGCAGCATCAGCGCACAGTCCAACGATTCGCGCGCGGCGCGCTTGTGCTGTCTGCCCTCATACAGCATCGGCATAATGACGGAAATACGGCGCGCTTTGCCGCCGACAGCGCCGATCACACGCTTCAAATCCGCGAAATGATCGTCGGGAGACATACGGTTGGGAACACCGTACATGTTGTATGTCACGCCATAGTTGAAAGGATCGCAGAACAGATACAAATCGTGCCCGCGCATGGATTGATGCAAAAGTCCCTTTCCCTCGCCGGTGCCGAATCTGGTACAGTCACAGCTGACCTGATATGTGTCCTCTTCGTTATCCCGGAATTGCTTGAGATAATTGTCAACCTGGTCAATAAACTCCTCGCAGCCCTTCATGCCGATGACACTCAGTTTTCCGTAATACTTCCCCATTGGTCCGTCCCTTTCTCTTTTGCTGTTTCTATTATTATTTTGTGATCGTAATCTTTTTTAATACTTCAGATTGATCAGGGTCAATCCCCTTGACCTCGGTCAGCTTCAGCGCAAACAGCTGCATGGTCATTGCCATAAAGTAAGGCGCTGTGCAATCGCAACCCAGATCGGGGACCTGAAGCGCAAAGCGCTGACGCTGTGCCAGCTCTGCATCATCGGTGACGACAATCAGCTCAGCGCCGATCTTTTCGATCTTTCCAATCATTTCCAGCGCGTCTGCAAAGCAGGGTCCCTTTGCTGCAAGGACAAACACCAGGGTTTTCGCGCTGATCTGTGCTAAAGGACCGTGCTGAAAGTCAGAGGAGGCATATCCGCGCACACGGATCTTATTGGTTTCCAAAATCTTCAATGCTCCCTCCAGGGCGATCGGATATGCCATACCGCGCCCTAAAACAAAAGCATCCTCCATGTAGCGATACCGTGCAATGATCTGTTCGATCTGTGCGGGAACGGTATCCAAAACGGTCTGTGCACCGTCGGAAACCCGATCCAGAATTGCAAGCAGCTGCTCCGAGCCGGACCATGCTGCACACAACTGCGCCAGAAGCATCATCTGCGAGGTGAAGGTCTTGGTTGCCGCGATGGAAATCTCTTCACCCGCATCACAATACAGATGGTATTTTGCACACTGTGCCATGGGAGATGCTGTGTTATTTGTGACGGCCACGGTGATCGCACCGCATTTTTTGCCGTTCTCCAGAACGCTCAAAACGTCCTGTGCTCTGCCGGACTGTGAAACGCCGATCACCAGGGTGTGCTCCAGCTTCATTTCACATCCGTAAGCAGTCAACACCGAGGGTGTTGCAAGCGCACACGGAATGCCCAAAAAACGGTGGAATAAGTACTGTGCGTATATGCAGGCGTGGTCTGAGGTACCGCGTGCAGCAAAGAGGACATTGGTGATGTTGCTGCTTTTGATCTCACTGACCAGAGCGCTCAGCACATCCGCATTGGATGCCTTCACACGGGCAAGCACCGCAGGCTGCTCGCGAATTTCTTTCTCCAGATTGATCATGTCAAAAAATTCCTTTCTTTGCAGATACATTCTGCTTTACATTCATTTTACTATTATTTGACAAAAAAGTCAAGGTTAAAAGCGACCCAAATACAAGAACATCCGCCATCTGTTTTTGCCCAAATTGCCAATTCCGGCTTCCGAATTCTTCGCGTTCATTTTTTTGAAATTTGTGCTTGACTTTTCTTTTCTTCTGTTGTATAATACTATAGTCACATAAGCTGATGTAGCACAGGGGTAGTGCAGCTGATTCGTAATCAGCAGGTCGTGAGTTCAAATCTCACCATCAGCTCCAAAGCGCAGGCGTAGTTTAGTGGTAGAACTTCAGCTTCCCAAGCTGACCGTGCGGGTTCGATTCCCGTCGCTTGCTCCACGTATAAAAAAAGCAGTGCCCAGAGCCGGCGCTGTTTTTTCTTTTTTCTGCCAAAAAAACAAACCGGGGCAATGCGCCCCGCGCGCAGCCCCGGCGCCGCCCGGACAATGTGACCGAACAGAAAAATACGTGCAAAAGGGACTGTTATACCGAAGGATAACAGTCCCTTTTGCTATCGCATCGCGCGGCAAAAGACGCAGCACGCCTAAATCGCAAAGGTCAAAGCAAGCGTGCCCACGACAATCAGCAGCAGCCCGAGCAACGCACGTTTGCACAAAGCTTCTTTGAATATAAAATAAGAAAACAGGATCGTCACCAAAATACTCAGCTTGTCAATGGCAACCACAACGCTGACCCGGCCCGCCTGCAGCGCCTTGTAATAGGAAAGCCACGAGCCCCCTGTTGCAATGCCGGACAGACAAATAAAGAGCAGCTCCCGCGGTGAGATTTTCCGCACGGCGCCCAGTTTTTTACGAACGGCGACAACCAGCCACGCCATCACAAGAACCACGCCGGTGCGGATTGCAGTGCCGAGATTGGATTCCACCCCGTCGATTCCGATTTTTCCGAGAATCGCGGTCAGAGACGCAAACACCGCAGAAAGTATGGCATAAAGCAGCCAAAGGCGGTTCTTCTCGCCTGCGGGACGCGCCTGTGCGCTTTGCTTTTGCAGCATCAGCAGTGTGCCGACGCCGATCAAGACCGCCCCGACGCCCTTAAGCACGCTCACGCCCTCCTGCAAAAACAGCATTGCCAGCAAAATCGTCAGCACCGTGCTTGATTTATCAATCGGCACAACCTTATTGATGTCCCCCAGCTGCAGCGCCCGGAAATAACACAGCCAGGACGCGCCTGTCGCCAAACCGGACAAAATCAGAAAGAGCCATGTTTTCCCGCTGACCTGCGCAAGGGTGTTCTGCGAGCCCACAATCAGCACCATGAGCCAGGAAAAAAGCAAAACCACAACCGTCCGAACCGCGGTCGCAACATCAGAATCTGTTTTTCGGATGCCGCATTTTGCAAGCACGGAAGTAATGCCGGCAAACAAAGCCGATGCAACTGCATATATGATCCACATAATCTGTCTTCTTTCGTTTATTCCGTCGTTTGTTCTCTCCTCTTTCCCGCCGCATCTTTCGTTTCTGCGCGCCTTATCACACGCGGAAAAACGCGCAGTCCGTTTTATGGGACAGCTCTTGCAGTATGCTGTTCACAGAAGGAAAGACATCCGCCGCCGTCCGCGCGGCAGCCACAGCATGTAAAGGAGAAAAGACCATGAAACGCACCAAACAGTCAAATGCACAAGCAGCACACAAGCAGAATCTATCGTGGGAAATCCGCTTCTTCTGGAAGACCTGCCTTTTCACTGTACACGCCTTGCGCGCAATGAGCGTAAAATAATCGGTGTTGACCCGTGATGAGACTGCAAAAACAACGGCTGTCTGTTTGACAGCCGTTGCTTGCTTCATACACGAAAATCAGCCTACCAAACCAGAACGCTCGATACCCTCTACCAGATATCTCTGACCAAAGATGTAGATCAGAATCAAAGGCAGAATAATCAGCAAACCACAGGTTTGCAGCACAGCCGGCTCGAACAAATCGGCGCCGGCTCCGCTCGTACTGAGCGAGGAAGGAACGGTGATAATATCCGGCATCAGCGTTGTTCCGGCATTCGTGAAGAACAGGTCGGTGTAGAACATATCCGTCCACTGCCAGGAGAATGCGAACAGGAAAATCGTGATCATCATCGGAACGGACAGCGGAACAATGATATTGAAGAATGTTCTCATCACGCCCGCGCCGTCAACATATGCGCTCTCCTCCAGTTCGTCCGGCACGCCGCGGTAAAACTGGCGCATCATAAAGATGTACAACCCGTTTTTAAACGCCAGACCGGTAACGGACAGAATCAGGAACGGCCAATATGTATTGATCAGATTCAGCGATGACATGGTTGACGGCAGAATGCGAATTCCGGTCAACACACCACCGGACAGGAAGTTGAGAATACCCAGCACATCGAAATAACGGAATTCCATAAACAGGGACAGCTCAAGGGTCTGATGCGGCACAACCATGGTCAAGATCACCAGGAAGAACAGAATCTTAGAGCCCTTGAATTTGAACTTTGCAAAGCCGTAGCCGACCAAAGAACAAATAATCGTCTGAATCAAACCGCTTGCTGCGGACAGCACAATGGTGTGCCACAGCGCGCTGAAATAACCGTTTTCCGAAATAATCGCCTTGTAGGTATTCAGGGTCGGGTTCTTCGGAATATACTTCACGGTAACATCCGAAAAATCCGATGCGCTCATAAAGGAGCCGGAAATCTTGGAAAAGAAGGGGAAAAGGATGACGTAGGATATACCGATCAGAAGCGCATACCGGAAAATAATCCAGATCAGGCGCTTGAGAAAGTGCTTGGACAAGTACTTGATTCGGAATCTGACAAACCAGGAGGTTTTTTTATCCGGATCGCGAACGTACTCAACGTCTTCGTTTTCCACGCCGGTGTTCTCTGTTGCGTTAGCGTTCATTTATCCTGCACCTCCTTCTCAATCTTCTCTTCTCTGATAGAACACAAAGGAACCGATCACAGCGGATACGACACCGACAATCAGCAGCACCACAATAAAGTACATCCATGCCATTGCCGATGACACCTCACGTCCTCCGGTACCGGAAGCGGAAGTTGAAGAAAAGACATCGTTAATGTACATCATGACCGTATTGGACGTGCAGGTGAATTCGTCGATAATGGTATAAATTGCGTTTACCAGAATCATAGGGGTAATCATGGGGAATGTGATCTTCCAGAAGGTCTCCCAAGGAGTCGCACCCTCGATGGCACAGGACTCGTAAATCGAAGGGGAAATCGACTGCAAGCCGGCCAGGAAGATCAGCATCTGGACGCCGGAGCGGTTGACAATATTATAAATATCGTTCACCAGCTTCACGACAAAGGATATAACTCCTTCGCCCAGCGACATACTTGATAGCAGCTTTTGGATATCCATGGTTGAGACCAGTGAGGTTGCACTGTCTCCCATGTCGTTGCCTCCCGCGCTGTCCATGTAGTCCAGCAGCTTGTTATCGGCGTCAATGCTCTCGATCAAGCCGGTAGACAAAATGACCGGCACGAAGAAGATCGCACGGAACGCCGCTCTGCCCGCCATCTTCTGATTGAGCAGAATTGCCATAAACAGGGAGAAAATGACAATCGCAGGAATATCAAACACGAGCTGTTTGATACCCTCAGCGAGCGTTGATACAAAGCTTGCATCAACAAACAGCGCCTCATAGTAGTTCTCAAAGCCAACCCAGCGCAGCGTATAACCGCCGCCCATGGAGGGCTTGATTTCTGTCAGACTGTACAGAATGGAATTATAAATGATCGGCAAATATACAATCAAAAACCCTAATGCAAAGGGAAGCACAAACAGCCATCCGGACTTTGCCTTCTTTTTCTCCAGAGACGACGCTCTCTTGCGGTATCTGGGAGATTGATTTTTCCGGTTTTCGTTGTAATCGCGGGTCGTGCGGGGGGTGGAAGAGGGATCTCTTCCGCCCGCCACATGCATCTGGCCTCTGACCTGACGATCAGGATCGGGGGACTCTGTAGCCACGCGAGGACCGCCGACTCGTACACCGCCACCCGGGATGACAGGACGATCGGAGGAATCCGGCGGGGTCGGTACTCTGCCTTGACGACTCATTGTTCAGTCCTCCTTTCCTTACGCATCGAAGCGGATGAAGTCTTCCGCATCAAGCGTTACACTTTCACCGTTCACTTCAATGACGACATCGTAGTTGTTAAAGTTGAGATAGAAAACAGCACCGTTTTCGTATGTGACCTTGACGATTCGGTTGTTATCCACGATATACTTGGATTCAACCAGTGCCATTTCCTTCAGATACTCCTCGGTTCCCGCCGGATAGCGACTTGCGATACGCTGCTTTTCAGCATCGATTTTAGCCCATTCTTTTTCTGAATAATTGCGTTGTCCGGATACAAACTCATGCCCGACAATGCGCTGTGTCTGCAAGTCGTGCAGCGCGTCGTTCATCTCTTTGTATGTCGCGATCAAATCGTCGCTCCAAATACTATAGTCAATGGAATAATACTTGGAGTATTCTTCATCCAGCTTCAGAATATTGGTATTCTGTGCGGACAGAATGTAGTAAGGATAAGCACCGCTTTCAATGGAACGCAGCAATTCGTAACGGGAATCGCCAACCGTGTTCAGTGCCTGCCCGGAGAACTGAATGTAACCGTGCAGCACCATGCCCATAAACGGAACCGTGTCGCTCGCGTAGTTAAAGCCACTCGAATCCAGAGGAACATCCAGCACATCGGTGACATATGACAATGTGTAAGCATTACCGAATTCGGTCATGACATTCTCATATTTCTCATCCATCTGCTCCATGACATTCTGCGCAAATTCCAGCGTTTCGTCGCGCAGATACATTTCCGCTTTCTCATCGTTGTTATAGTCACCGCCAAGGTAACCGCCCAAGGTGGAAGCCGAAATGGAATCCATGGAGAACACATCCAGCTTACTGCTCAACTTTTCAAAGAAGGTTGTGTAGTATATGGGAGAAAGCACCAAAGAGTCGGTACGTTGGAACGTCTGATAGACAGAGCTATATTCACGCTTGGAAGCGTATCTGCTGCCGTCCGTTCCGCGCGCCAGATATTTACTCTTCAAAAATCCGGTAAAGATGTTGTTCTTTTCCGCATTCACAAAGACGAAATCAAATTCGGGATAGACGTCAAAGCCATTTTCATTTGCATAAATCAGAAAATCTTCGAATCCGTCTGCACCGCCGACCTTCTTTTCCACCTTCGCCTTTTTCGGTGCGGAGGAGGAAAGACCGCCGTTGAAGAAGCCGGACAGCTTCCAATTGATATTGGTCACGCCGTTCTCCTTCAGATTCTCGTACATATCCTTCAAATCCTCGAAGGTCGTGAGAGGCGTCTGAACCGTGATCGGGAAGGTCAGGAAGGTGTCATCGGTTTCGATGGTACCGAACGATTCCAGATAAAGAGGAATGTCCTTGTCGACCTCCGCATCGGTCAGACGGCTCAAAACACCTTTTTTCTCCAGATAGTCGCGGTATACCTTTGCCATGCCCACATAGCTTGCTTCGTAATACTCATTTTCCGCAAGTCCTGCCGCCTGTGCTTCTTCGTCACCGTTAAGAAGGAAATACTTGATGGTGTAGTCTCCGACATAACTCTTGGCGGAGTTTGTGGAAATCAAAGCACTGTCAGCAGCGGAAATTGCTTCCGAAATGTCGTAGCTGTCGGATGCACGCAGGATGATAGAGGAATATACCGTATCATACTTGTGCAGCGCACCGCCTGTTTCTGCAGTGATTCTGGACATTTCCGCACCCGCTTCGATCACCGCGAAAAAGCCCTTTGTCTCTTTGTGGGTCACGTTTGCGGAAATCCCGGCATTCTTTGCTTCTTCCTGCAACTCTTCCTGCTCTTCCGGCGTCAGTTCCTTTTCTTGTTCTGCGGCTTCGGCGTCATCCTTTTCTTCTGCCTCCGCTTCATCATCTTCGTCCGCGTCGGCTTCCTTATCGTCGCTTTCTGTGAGGGGGTCCTCCACGACCGCGCCGACAATCTTTGTGGGATCGGTAATCTTCCAATCCTGCGAAGAGACTGCGCCGAACACAGGGAGTCGAACAGTTTCCTGATGCTCATAATTCAGCGTGTAGTAAGAGCAGTCCTGACCGTAAACCACCTGCGTGATCGCACGGGTCAGATTGTCGTTGAAATCCTCAAAACGGACAATCGAACCGGAACCGTCCGGAATGAAGGTGTAGCCGTTGAATTGGCCGCTGATTCCATCCACCGAATTATAGGGACCGCATCCGAAATACGGCAGAATGCTCAGGCTGTTGATCGAATAGTCTGATTCAACATACCGCAAGCCGCCGACCGGGCAGCGAACCTTTAAGCCACCATCCTCCATATAGTATTCCAATGCCACATGGAAAATCGGAGGCGCCTTTTCTGTGCCGGTGTACTCCGTTAAATCATGGTCTTTTTCCAGTTCCTCAAACGTGTACTTCGGACAGAACACCTTGATATAGCCCTCAATTTCGTCCTTTTCGCGTTCAGATGCGTCCGGCGCGAAGACATAGACCGCCATTTTCTTGGTGATCTTAAAATCAGACTGCATCTGCTTGAGCGTTCTGGTCGTCTGATCCGCATTGGGGTCTTTCAAGATGTAATATGCCTTCATTCTGTCTTGAATGATGACCTTCTGACGATAATTCGCAGAATACTGATCGGAATACTCGCTTTCCGCATACAAGTCCTCAAACTCGCTTGAGAAGAAATTATCGAAGATCTTTTCTTCAAACGCGCTTTTTTCGATCAGTCTCGGTAAAAGTCTGCGTGCGTCCAATCGTCCGATTGCGTACTCCAGACGAATACCACCGTTGACAAACTTGATCTGCAGCTGGTCACGCATGATACACCATTCATAGCTGTTATAAACGTCAGCGGAATGGTCGATGATGACCTGCGACATCAAATTTGCCTTGATGTCGTCTGCCGAACTCCGGCTCAGCAAAGCAATATCATAAGGGTTGGAAAACATCGTCTGACCGGTGACCGTATCAAGATACGCCACCTCGCCGGTCGTTGCCTGCAAATACAGCTCATATCTGCCGTCTGCACTGGTCAAAACCGGCTTGCCCATATTGGCGATTTTCTGTTCGGGAGATGTGTAGACCATACTGAGATAGTCTACCGTATCTTCCGAAGCAGTCGTCTGCTGCTTTGTTGCGGCAACACCGCTCTGCACTGCGCTCCCCGTGCCGTCAGTCTCAACGGCAAACACAGGATACGTCAAGGTAGAAAGGATCATCAGAAAAGCAAGGATTGCTGAGATCATACGATTGTGTTTCATCTTTTCTTTTGCCTCCTTTCTAAATCGAACGTGTATACAGTTCTGCAATGATGCTGTACACAAACCCAATGATCTTATTGATCAGGGAAACAAACAGCAGTACCAGGAACAGGATAAATGCGATACCGGCAATCGAGCCGACGCAAACCGCCACATTCTTTGCAAAGCTGTAATCGTGTGTCACCATCGAACCGAAGAAAATCAGGAATCCGGTCCACACATAAGCAATTGCCATAACAAACGTGAGAACCTCGACTTCACTGAGAAGGACGAAATGTGACATAATGGTAATAGGAACCATGAACAGCGCAATCGGCACGAGCGAATAGCTTGTCGCGATGAATATGTCGCGGAAAGTACCCTCGCCGTCAAACAGCGTTGTCAGACACCAGTTGGAGATGCACCACAAGAATATCGGAAGCAAGACCGAAAGCACAGTGGTGATGACATTGGCGGATTTACCATCCGGATTCAACAAATAACCGCTACTCATGGATTTATACTGGAATGAAGCCACAACAATAATGATCCACACAATGGAAGCACGGATACTGCCTCGCTGCTCATGCTTCAAATCCCAGAAGCCGTCAAAGGGATGGAACAGGATCCAAAAACCGTAGACGATCTCTTCCCAGAAGGTTCTGCGCTCGGTCTTCGTCTGCCCTGCCACATTCACTTTTCCTGCATAATGGAAAATCAGCCAGTAGATGAGAATCACCGCGATCACAACCAGAATGATCACATACGGATATTTGTAAATCCAGTTTTCACGGAGATTTTTATATGCTTCCGACCAGTTTTCCGTGTCATAAGCATACTCATAATACCCCATGGCCTCTTCATATTTCGCGTCGTTGCGCAAGCTGTTGCCGATACCGATATAGGCCGCGTCAAAGTTGCTGTTACGCTGCAAAATTCTCTGCCAGTTAGTCAGCGTCTTTTCGTATTCACGGTTCTGTCGGTTCTCCAATGCTTCCGCCAGCAAATCGCCGTATTCGGTACGTTTGAATATCGTGATCGAACACTCGTCGCTGTCCAGAATCAGGATGTCGGTACCCTGATAGTCAATGGCGCGGATTTTTGAGATGTTACCGGTCTGCAAACCGCTGTCGCCGAAGACATACAGCAATTCACCGTTGTTGTCGTAAGTATAAATCTTGGAACGTTTTTCGTCGATGATGCTCCAGGTATTTTCGCCCGGTCCCACCGCAACGTCAATAATGGAGGAAGCACCTTTTTTGGTAAGTGTTGTGGTCGTCGTTCCCTTGTCTTCCTGCTCGGAAGTGTCCTGCTCCTCAGCAGTTCCGGTTTGCAATGCGGCCACCGTCACCTCACCGCCGGGTCCGTAAAAGCCGTTGCGCTTCAGCACGTCGATACCGTTAGCGTTGAGCTTTTTGACCGGCGCGTTCTTCGCTTCCTTGTTATTCGTCGAGGCCTGCTGCAGGGATTCTTCGATCGAATTGGAAGTGACGTAAATGAAGTTGCCGGAGTCAATCGTGATATTATTAAACTCGGTGGAAACGTATTGCTGAGAATTCTGTCTTTGCTCTTTGGTCTGGAACTTTCTCCAGATCATATCCAAAACGCTGAGGTTGACCGCCTGCGCACCGATGAAGCCGACGAAAGATCCATCGGGATTCAGTGTAATCACACCCATGTAAGTCGTTGAGGAAACCACATACATTCTGCCCGCGTCATCCACTGCAATGGCAGAAGGCTTGTAAACGCTCCCCTCAGGGAAGACGTCGGATTCAGGCGCTTCAAACACACTTTCCGGAATCGGAGAGGGTGTACGCTCAACAACACGCGCCTGACTGTACCACTGGATATAGTCAAAATCGAACACAACGATTCTGGCGTTGTTGGTATCCGCGATATAGATTTTGCAGTCGTCTCCGCCCAGACCGTCATCAAAATGGCGGACATACACGCCCTGCGGATTGCTCAACCCGTCGGGCACACCCTGAGAATTCGTAAACTCAGAGATCGTAAACATTGTCTTAAGATACTCATTGGTCACCACAATGCGGTTGTTCTTGGTATCAGCAATGTAAACATATCCTGTCTTCCGATCGACGAACAAATCACGCGGATCTTTCAATTCATCCCCTTCCGCCAGCGCCAAATCCTTGGAATACAGCACGGTATCCGGCGTGTACGCATCAGGCGATGCGGCGCCGAAGCCCTCCTGGGAATAGGTGTAGGTGGAATAAGGCGTCATCGCGCTGACACTCGCCACGCTTGCAACGCATCCGAACAGGATCGCCAGGCATGAAATGAGGGTAATGATTCTCAAAGTTTTTTTCATCTTTTCCCCTCCTTAATCCTTCATACCGGAAGATCCCATGGTCTCCACGATCTGGCTCTGCGAAGCGGCAAACACAATGATCGGCACGATCATCTGAATCACCGCGGCAGCCGCGGATGCACCGGAACGGAGCACGCCGCCGTTGAGAACCTGAGAAATTGCGTAGTTAAATGTCTTCAATTGCTCAGAATGGATGTAAATGGACGCGCCCATGCTCCATAGCCCTTGGAAGGAGTACACAATCAGCGTCAGCCACGCGGGCTTAACCATCGGCATCGCAATCCGGATAAAGGTGTTCCATTCGGAGGAGCCGTCCAGTCGGGCTGACTCCAGAATTTCGTCCGCCACGGAGTCGTCCATAAAGTTTTTCATCAGGTACAGTCCCAACGTCGAGCAGAAGGTCGGGACGATGATAGCCCAATATGTATCAATCCAATGCAGCCAGGACATCACCAAGAAGTTTGCAATGCCCGCAACCGTAGAGGAAAACATCAGGGAGAGGACGATCGTCTGGAAGAAAAATTCTCTTCCGGGGAATCTCATCTTAGACAGCACATATGCCGCCAAAGAGGAAAGGATCAGGTTGCCCAGTGTACCGACTACGGAGATAAACACCGTATTGAAGATGTAACGGGAGAACGGAACCCAGGAGGTACCCATCAGCCGGAACAAGTCTGAGAAGTTCTTCATAGTCGGATGCATAACATAAAAGCGCGGCGGGAAGAGGAACAACTCATCCATCGGCTTAAAGGCGTTGAGCACCGTGATATACATCGGGAGGAACATGAAAAGGCCGAACACAACCAAAACGATCGTGATAAAGGCGTCGCCTCCGCGAGAACGGTTCAGGACAACTTTATGATTACTGATTCGAATTTTTTTCTTCTTCATATCATTGTCCCACCTTTGAAAGCATTTTCTTAATCAGCAGGTTCAAGCCGACCGACAGGCCAAACATGATGGTGGAAATCGCCGAAGAATAGCCCACCTCATAACGCACACCGCCGTATTCACCCAAATGGCTGACCAATGTGTAAGACTCATAGTCCGTTGCATATGCACCGGTCACACCGGAAAATCCGATCGCACCCGTGATGGAAAGCACAGCACCGAACATCAAATTCTGCCGCATGACCGGCAAGGTGATGTACCACAGTTCCTGCCAACGGTTGCGGATACCATCCATCGCGCCCGCCTCATATAGATCCTTGGAAACAGTCTGCAAACCTGCGATAAAGGACAGAAAAGCCGTGCCCAAAGACTGCCAGATCGCCGCGATGATACACAGCGGCTTGATCCACGCCGTATCCGTCATGAACTGAATCGGGCTGTCAATCGCCCCCATTTTGATCAGCCATGCATTAATGTATCCGTAGGAGTCGCCGGAGAAGAGGAGGTTGAAGACCATCAGCGCGCCGCCGGAAATACTCGGCGCGTAGAAGATCAGCGTTACGATCGCTCGGATCTTCGGAGGCAGCTCGTTGATGAACCACGCCATGAAGAAGGAAAGCATGTAACACACCGGACCGGTGACCATACCGAAAATGAAGGTGTTCTTGCAGGCGGTCAGGAACAGATCGTCTGCCAAAAACAGATTGATGTAATTGTCCAAAAAGACAAAGTTGGGAACTTCCAACATGTTGAAGTCCGTAAAACTGATAAACAGGGATGCGATTACGGGGACAATTGTGAAAATCACAAACAGGATATAAAAGGGGGCAAGCATGACATATGCCAGCCAGTTACGTTTCATTTCATGCCACGTCCACTGTGCCTGCGTCATTTCTTTGCGCGCCACGGGCTTTTTCGGATCCTGTGGTTGTTGATTTTCTGCCACTACAGCCGCGTCCTTAGACATATATAACTCACTCCTTATTTTGATTTTGTCCGTCTCCCACACCCGCCGGCAGGCGGGTGGGAGATCCGCGACTGTTTATTCTTTTTCGGAAGCGTTGTTTTTCGCTTTCACATCGTCAAGCGTTTGTCCCAGCTCCAGAATATCCATATCGAACTCGCCGCGCTTACGATTGATTTCCTTATTAATATATGTAACGTAGCTCAGGATCTGATCTACGGGATCCATATCATCGTTGTAAGCATGGTTAAATGCAAACGCTGAGTAACGGTCAATGATATAACTTCCGGGATATTCGGGTGTGGATTTCAGATTTGCCAGCTGGATGCTGATCTTGGTAGCCTCCTCCGTGCTCCACGGCTGATTCATAACCGATTCAATGTTCGCCGTCTCGTAACGGGTACCGATACCCAAGACACTTTCCAGCTCGTTACCGAAGCGGGACTGCATCTCTTCGGAGGTCCACCACTTCAGATACTCCCATACATAATCCTTGTTGCCGCATCCGTGCAGAATCGCGGTACCGGTGAATGTTGCGGGGTTAACGTTGCTGTAGTAAATCGCGTTGCCTTCCTCGTCCTTTTCATAGGTACCGGGGATCGTGGTGAATTCCCACAGGCCGCGGATTTCCGTCGCAAACACATTCAACTGCGTCACCGACGTGTAAGGTGAAAAGCCGATCGGCATCTCACCGGTACGGAAACGGTTTGTAAAGTCAAAGGCTAACGGGAAGTTATACTGCGTGTATATCTCGCAGGCATCCTGGAAGCAGCTCAGGTTCAACGCCTCGTCAAAACCGATTCGCATACCGTGATCTGCCCAGTACTCGCCGTCATATACACCGTCCGTTGTATGCTGATACAGGAAGGTCTGATACAAAGCGGCGTATCCCGGCGCACCGATGTCCATGTGGTTTGCCTGAAGCACCGGGAGCATTGACTTGAGTTCGTCCCAGGTATCCGGCACCAAAGACCCGTCGGCTTCGCCCTCCAGGTCAAACAACTCGGAAAGGATATCCATCCGATAGTACATCATATTGAAAGACATGGTGACCGGAATTGCATACAGCGTTTCCGTTGTCGTGTCAGTTTCAATGTCGTAATTATATAATGTAAAGGGAACCGTCGCCTCATCGGCGAATCGTTTCATCACCTCGTCGGTGTCCTCAAAATCAATCGGCAAAAGCGCACCGCGGATTGCCCAGTTGATGACGTTCGCTGATGGCATATCGGTGACATCCGGTCCGACGCCTGCAAGCATTGCCGGCAGGATTGCACCGTCCGTTGTGAATTTCATCACAACCGGAATACCGGAATTGGGTGTAAAACTATCGTCCAGCATTCTCTTAAACACCTGCGCCTGATCACGGCCGCCGGTGTACCAAATGGTCACATGCTCCGAGGAGTTTTGCGAATAGCCGGTTGAGAAGTTACTGTATGAGGAATAAAAGCTTGCGATAAACTGCCGGAACTCATAGCCGGCGGACTGAAGGGTCGACGCGTTTGCAGCGGGCGCCTTGGTTTCGGGCGACTGGAACTGCAGATAATCCAGTTCCAACGGCTGCTCGGTTGCGTTGTAAATCCAGGTACCCAGGCTACCGATGTCCGATTTGAAGGTCGCAAAGTTTTTCGCGATTTCATCTTCATCAGAGCCCATCTTTTTCAGAAGACGCACAATCTCTTCCAGCGTCTTGATCTCACTGCCGACATAACCGTTGACTTCGATAAACTGATCAACCGTCTTTTCCAGCTCGCCCGCCTGGAACAGCATCATGTCCAGATAATCGGGGATCAAATCCATAAAGCCGTAGTCACGGTCCGCATCCGCCTGCGCGCCGGTGATCTGCAAAATCTTCAGATAAATGGAGTTGAGCGGATCAACCGTCTCGGCAATGGATTCCAGCAGCGGTGACATATCACCCAAAGCAATCTCCAAACGGATGGTATGTCTGCCCTTGTCTAAATAGAACAGATAATCCGTCGGGTTCTCTTCATCGCGATGGTTGCCGAACGATTCCGCCTGCCAGTCATCGGAATAGTCAAAGCGCAGCGCCTGTGCCTCCGCAAACGGCACCTCGCCGTCAATATACAGACAGCGTGATACGAACTTGTCGATGGAAACAGACTGACGGAAACGGGAATAGATGTTATACATGCCCGCCTCTTTGACGTCAATCTCCCATTCAATCCACATGCCGACCTTTGCCCATGTGGAAGCGCTTCCGATGGTATTGTACAGAATGTTCGAGGGATGCTGGGGAGATGTAATGCCGGACGTTCTGTCATATGTCGGATAAATCGTGGAGTTGGAAGTAGCAATCGGCGTTTCCGCTTCCATGCGAATCGGCTCCACATCCGCCGAGGCAGCTTTCTTATTCTTATACTTCTTCAGATACTGCTCATAGGTCGGCAGATCGGTGGAAGCCTGGATGGTGATCGTATCCAGATAGACCGGCTCACGGGTGGACTCCAGAGAAATGGTGTTTTCCCCTTCTTCCAGGTAAAACTCCATAATTCCGGTGAAATAGCCGGTGGAATCCTTGAGCGCATAGTTGTCCCAGCAAAGCTTGCACTCCTTGTTCGGGCGCAGCTCGTTGCCGTTATTGTCCACCGTAAAGCCATGCTCGGTGTTTTCAAAGTCAAACACATCGCACCATGTCTTGGTCAGCGTCAGATAACGCGCCTCAGAATAGGGAACCTTGCCGTTGATGCGCAAGATACGCTCAATATCGGCGTTTGCATCGTCCACGGCACTGTATACGATATTCATGGTGTACATGCCCGCGTCCTTGATCTGAACCTTCCATTCCACCGCGCCGTTTTCGGGAACGAGAAGAATGTTTTCGCGCGGATCGTCCTGCGGACCGCCGCTCTCCAACACCTTCGCTTCTGCGTCAGGCGACAGCTTGGATGGCGTATAGGTAAAGTCTTCCGCAGCCTTGATCACGATCTGATCCGTACCGCGCTTCTGATCCGCCATACTGTCCCAGTACCGCTGGTACGAAACGTCGGTCAGAATAGACTTGACCTCTTCAATGGTTTTGTTGGAAACCATGGAAGGTGCAGAGTCCGCCTTTTTGCCTTCAACAATCGGCGTTGCCATTTTTTCTTCCGCCGCCAATGCCGAGGTGGCGAAAACGCCCACCAGCATCAGAACCGCAAGAAGAAAGGACACGGCGTTCCGAAGTTTCCGCAACTTGAGATTCCTCATAATCTCAACCTCCTGTAAGATTTGCGTTTCACGCGTTTCACACGGCACTGCACAAAGCCCGGCAACAGCAAATCGCCGAAGCAAGGCACTTTCATGTGCAGCCGCGCGGGGATATCCCCAAAAGGGCATAACATCCCCTTTTATGCTGATAATTTTACCATAAATATCGGTCTGTTGTCAAGTTGTGCATATTGGGGGTCATTTTGCTTCGGAAACAAGAATTTGTATTTCTTTGTACTTTTTTTCAACATTTTTCGCACTTTTTTGAAATTTTAATAAATGAGATGTTTTCAATGCCATGGAAAAACCGCTAAAATGTAATTGTGATTTACTATTTTGGCGGTTATTTATGGGA
>DBGFNI010000151.1:0-4399 GCA_048527645.1 Eubacteriales bacterium
ATATCCTCCTGCATTTTCTGTGCCTGTCGGATCATTGCATTCATGTTCTGCGGGCCGCCGCCCATGCCTTGCGGTAATCTTGCTTTCATTTCGGTGGATTCCTTTCTGTATATCGATCGTTGTGTTCCGATGTTTGGAAATGCGTTTATTCCAACGCGTGAATCAGTTCATCCAACAGTTCATAGCCGTCCGTTTCTTTCTTTTGACGCAACAGAAAACGGAAGGTGTCCGATGTGTATTTTTTGCTGCCCAGCTGCATATTGACTGCGTCTACAATTTTTTGCAGCTTGTCCGGTGTGTTGAGCAGCTTGTAGGTAAACGCGTTGTCCGTCAGCAGAAGAAAGGTGCCGTCGGCAGTGTTTTCAAATGCTTTCAGCGCGCCGGCAAAAGAGCCGTACATCCGATCTGCCGCACACAATTGCTCGGCGACGTCGCTCCACGCGGCAAACGGCACATAGGATGACGTCCCCTCTTGCGCTGTGCGATCTGTTTGCTTGAGAGAATCTGCCGGGGGGACGGAAGCGGCGGTGTCGCCAATTCTCGCGCCGTCGGCGGGCATGGCGGGTGGTAGGTCATCCGTATCGGGCGCGGCGGGATTCGTCTGCACGCGGCTTTCATCCGGGATGGGGGCAGGGCGGGAAGAAGACTTTCCTAAAATGAGCGCTTCCTCCAATGCGCTGATCCGGCTGAGCAGCGCCTCGTTTGAGGTATCAAGCTTTGGTTCGCACATCCGCAAAAGAGCGCTCTCCACAATGATTCTTGCTGCTTCCGGCGTGCGCTGCACGGCGGAGAGGGTCCGGTCGATCACGTGACTGTGATACATCAGAGTTTCCGGCGTGAATTCATTTGCCAGCGCACGCAGCGCCTGCAAGGTTTTCTCCGGCAGATCAAACAGCCGATCAGGATCGGGCACGGTGCGCAAAATCATCAAATCGCGGTACATTTCCGCCAAAGACAGCCAAAACGCTGAGATATCCTTTGAATCGCGGTAGACGGCGTCCGTTGTTTGCAGGATCGCACGGTAATCCCGCTTGCCGATCGCCGCGATCAGCGCCTGCAAGGTTTCCGTGTCGGTGACGCCGATCAGTGCCGCCGCTTCTTTTGCGGTCAGCTTGGCTTGCGATGCGTTGGCAGAGCAGAGCTCCAGCATGCCGATTGCGTCACGCATACCGCCTTTTGCGGTCTTGGCGATCAGATATAACGCATCATCTTCGATTTCAATGTTTTCCGCTGTACTGATCTGACGCAGACGGTTTACGATCACGCTTGCTTCAATGCGGTGAAAGTCATATCGCTGACAGCGGGACAGAATGGTCGCGGGGATTTTTTGCAGTTCTGTTGTCGCGAGAATAAACACAATATGCGCCGGCGGCTCCTCCAATGTTTTGAGCAGCGCGTTGAACGCCTCGGTGGTCAGCATGTGCACCTCGTCGATGATAAACACGCGTTTCTTCAGCTCCGTCGGAGCAAAAGCAACGTCCTCTCGGATTTCCCGGATATCATCAATTCGCCGGTTGCTGGCGGCGTCCATCTCAACGACATCCACAATTTGTCCGCTTTCGATCCCTTTGCAGGCATCGCAAACGCCGCACGGATTGCCGTCTTGCGGGTTTTCACAGTTCAGCGCTTTGGCAAGGATTTTGGCACAGGTTGTTTTTCCTGTTCCGCGCGAGCCGCAGAACAAATAGGCATGCGAGGTTTTGTCGTGGGCGACCTGATAGGAAAGAATGGAGGTGATATGTTCTTGTCCGCAAACATCGGAAAAGACCTTTGGACGCCACTTTCGGTATAGTGTCTGATACATGTCGCCGCTCCTTTACACCTGGAATGAAGAAAAACAAGAAAAACAAATCCGGTGCAAAATCGCCTCGTGCACGTTTTGACAGGGAACAGGTGATCTGCATCACATCGGAAAATCTGCTTAATGCTGCTTGGTTTCCCACCTGACATGGTTCACAGGATCCGATTGCGCAGGCCTGATCCCCGTCAAAACAAGCACGAATACTCTTGTTTGTCAACCCTGACTCAATTTTTCTTGTTTCAATCTATTATAGCAGATTTTGCACGCGATTGCAAGCAAAAATGAATTCCATCCACAATATTCACATTTTATTTACATTGGATACGCGCCGCAAAACTTTTCCGCTTTTCAGGAAGCGAAAAAATATGAAACATTTCGGAAAAGGGTTTCTTTTTCTGACAAATCGTGTTATAATACCATTGATTGGAATGAGGAACGCGTGAAATGGAAGAAACAATTTTTAAAAGTATAACCGAATCGGATTTGCAAACGGAGCAATGCGGTGCGGATTTCGCGCGGTATTTGCTGGAAAGGGAAGCGTTTTCTCCCTGTGCGGTGGTCGCCATGTTCGGCGATCTCGGCGTGGGAAAAACCGCGTTTGTCCGCGGTGCTGCCTCGGTTCTGGCGCCTAAGGCTCTGGTGCACAGTCCGACCTATACCATCGTCAATGAATACGACGCCCGGTGCGGCAAGCTGTTTCATTTTGACATGTACCGCATTTGCGATGAGGACGAGTTGTATTCCGTCGGTTTTTGGGACTATATGGAACAAAAAGGTGCGGCTTTTATCGAATGGAGCGAAAACATCAAAGACGCACTGCCGTCCGAATATTATTGTGTGCATATTCAAAAAGCGGAAACGGTCAATGAGCGATATGTACTGGTCAGCAAATCATTTCACTGACATTTTTTTGCGATTTATTATCACAAGCAGAAAGGGAATACCGGTATTATGAAGATCCTTGCGATAGATACCAGCGCGGTCAGCGGCTCGTGCGCCCTGCTTGAGGACGACATGCCTATTGCCGTCTGTCAGCTCAATTGCGGACTGAAGCACAGTGAAACCATGCAGCCGATGATCATGCAAATGCTGGAATTTGCCGGCATTGTACCTGCGGGGATAGATCTCTATGCCGTCAGCAACGGTCCGGGCTCCTTCACCGGCGTGCGAATCGGCGTTTCGCTGATCAAAGGAATGGCCTTTCAAACCGGTAAGCCCTGCATTCCCGTTTCGACGCTGGAGGCGCTGGCGCTGCAATGCTGCGGTTTGCAGCATGCCGATCTGATCGTTCCGGTGATGGATGCGCGCCGCGGTCAGGTGTATACAGCGCTGTTCACCCAGACGCACGAAGGGCTGAAAAGACTGACACAGGATTCTGCAATTTCGGTGAAAGAACTGTCGGGCCGGATTGTTCGGCAGGGCACAGCACCGCTCTTTGTCGGCGAGGGATGGAAGGTTGCCGGTGAACAGTGCGGGCTGGAAACCTTCTATTGCGCGCCAAAGCCCTATCTGCTGCAAAATGCGGTGTTCGTCGGCTTAACGGCGCTTCGCATCTATTCTGATACAAAAGACCCGTCTGTCTGGACGGATCGAGCGCTGGCGCCGTCCTATCTGCGCCCCTCTCAGGCAGAACGGGAACGCAGCGCAAAAACCGCGCAATCCGCAGAAGCAATCGGCGGGAAATGAAAATGCAGCATTGCAACAGTTTGGAGAGAATTATATGAAACAAAACAATCTTAATCCTACGGATCATACGGTTGAGCAGAATGCAAACAGTGTGCTGCGCGTTGCACTCGGCGCAGATCACGGCGGCTATCACTTGAAGGAAGCAGCCAAGCTGTATTGCGAACGTGCCGGCATCGAGTATATTGACTATGGCTGTGAGAGCACGGAAAGCGTCGATTATCCCGTCTATGCGGACTTGGTTTGCAAAGCGATTCAGAGCGGCTCCTGTGATCTTGGTATTTTGTTCTGCGGAACCGGAATCGGCATGAGCATGGCGGCGAACAAGCACAAAGGAATCCGCGCGGCGTGCTGTACCGATGAATATTGCACACGAATGACCCGGATGCATAACAACTCCAATATCCTTTGCCTTGGCGGCAGGGTAGTGGGAGAGGGCGTCGCGCTGGAGCTGATCGACATTTTTCTGCATACGCCGTTTGCCGGTGAGCGTCACCAGCGGCGGATTGATATGTTCATGGATGCGGAATAATCTTTTACTTTGCCGCGTCCGCTTGCTTGTTCAATATTTGTTCATTTATTTGTCGCCACAAAATATCGCAAGAAAGACAGTCTGATCAAAATGAAAGAGAAACGCTTTAAGAAGTATTATGAGGAGCTGGATATTTCCGAGGTCTGTGCGCTCTGCGAGCATGCCTGCGGCATCTATTCCGATACAGAATGCCTTTGCCGGTTTCGCGGCGTGGTGGAAAACGATTTTCACTGCAGAAAATTTGTATATGATCTGACCAAGCGGATTCCGCACCGCATCATGCATGAGCCGTTCGGAGCGGACCCCGAATGGGCGGAAACGGAGGCAGCAGCTGCGGTTGACAAAAATATCGCAGTGCAGGAATAAATCGTTGCGGCGGCGCA
>DBGFNI010000152.1:0-22562 GCA_048527645.1 Eubacteriales bacterium
AAACGGATCCCTCTCGTTATTCCGCCCGTTTTTTCCGCCGCCGAACGTGCAGCCGCCGTGCCGCGCAGAAAAATGCGGTATCGCCGCAAAAAACCGCGGTGCGCAAAACAGCCTGATCCGCACCGGAAAACTGACCAATGCGTATCACGCATACAAAAAACGGCGCTGCTGCCGCGGGCAGCCGTGTCGCCGGATAACAAAAAGGCGCTGCCGGATCGCAGCGCCGTCGGGCTCTCATGTTTCAATAGTTTTCAATGGGAATACGCTCCACGCTATGCGCGGGCTCCTCGCCGAGAAAAATGCCGGCGAGCTTCTCAAAGCAATCCGGGGTATCGCTGACATAGAACGAGGCATCCCCGCCGGAGACAGAGCCCCCGCGCAGATGCTGTTCGTCCAGCAATGCCTGCAAGCTGTGCGCCACTTCCACCCCGGTGTCGATCAGCTGCACGCCGGGCAGCACGCGGGCAATGATCTCCTTGAGCAGCGGATAATGCGTGCAGCCCAGAATCAGGGTGTCCGCGCCGGCCTGCCGGATCGGCTCCAGATAACGCTGTGCCACCAGTTCCGGCACCGGATCGTCCGCGCCGAAAAAGCCATTTTCCACCAGCGGCACAAACAGCGGGCAGGCACATTCCGTCACCTGCATAGCAGGCGCCAGCAGGGCGATCCGATCCGCGTATGCGTGCGAATGAATCGTGGAAGGGGTGGCGATCACCCCGACGCGACCGTTTTTGGTGACGGCAACCGCTTTTTTCACCGCCGGATCAATCACGCCGAGAATCGGAAGAGAAAACTCCTCGCGTAGCACCTCCAGCGCCGTCGCGCTGACCGTGCCGCAGGCTGCCACGATGCACTTGATGTTCTGCGAGAGCAAAAAGCGGACATCCTGCCGTGCGTAACGGATAATCGTCTGGCGGGAACGGGTGCCGTAAGGAACGCGCCCGGTGTCGCCGAAATAGATCAGATCTTCTCCGGGCAAAACGCGCCGGATTTCTTTGAGCGCGGTCAGTCCGCCCAACCCGCTGTCAAAAATGCCGATGGGCAAAGCGCGCTTTTCTGCTGTTGAGTCATTCATGCTGTGCATCCTTCCGATCGGAAAATTGAATTATACCGTCGCCGAGCCGTTCGCTTCGCATGCGAGATCGACCAGCCGGTCAATGATTTGAGAATAGGGCATCCCGTCATAGATAAATAGCTTTGGATACATACTGATCGACGTAAAGCCAGGCAGCGTGTTGATCTCATTGAACACGACGCGCTCCCGCTCGCCCTCACCCGCCACAAAGAAGTCCACGCGGGAGAGCCCCCGACAGCCCAGCACCCGGTAGATTTGCAGCGCGTACTGCTGAATCATCGCCGCCGTCTGCGGCTGAACCGGCGCCGGAATCCGCTCCTTGGAGGTATCTGTGATATATTTCGTCTCGTAGTCGTAAAAATCGCTGCCCGGGTCAATCTGACCGGGCGTGGAAGCCTTCGGCGCATCGTTTCCCATCACCGCGCATTCGACCTCTTTGCCCGCGATATATTCCTCAATCAGCACTCTGCTGTCATACCGCAGTGCGTCGGCAACCGCCGCGCGCAGCTGTTCTTCATCCCGTGCCTTCGCGCTTCCCACGCTTGAGCCGGCGTTGGCAGGCTTGACAAACAGCGGAAAGCCGCCGAGCGGCTCTGTGCGGGGCATCCATTCCTCAGTCTGCTCGCCGCGCCGCACCACGCAAAAGCGCGCCTGCGGAATGCCGAAATTCTGCAAAATCAGTTTGGTATAGATTTTATCCATCGCGATAGCAGAAGCACAGCACCCCGGCCCGACAAAAGGAATCCCGCAGAGGGTCAATAGCCCCTGCATGCTGCCGTCCTCGGCGTTTGCGCCGTGCATCACCGGAAACACCACGTCAATGTGCTTTTCCCGCCAGCCGCCCTCCGGCGTGCGAATCCAAAGCATCCCGGAGCCGCTGTCGGGAGAAAACATAGCCGGCGCCGTGTGCGCGCTGTCCTCAAACCATGTGTTATCCCGGATTTTTTCCGTGTCGCCGTCATAATACAGCCATTTTCCCTCTTTGGTCACGCCCAGCGTTACCACCTCAAACCGTTCCCGGTTGACATGCTGCAACACAGAGCACACGCTCATCAGTGACACCTCATATTCCGTTGATTTGCCGCCGAACAGGCAGCAAAGCACTTGCTGATTCATCTTTCAAGCCATCCTTTCGGTCTTTTCCCGATCTATCCACCATTCTATGCCGTTCGCGATACGGTCATGTCAAAATTGCAACACGGTCGTTCCCGGCGAAGTCTTTTATGATCTCGCAGCAGCGGCCGTTTTCCCCCGCCAGTCGGCGCAGCGACGCCCCCTGATCGAAGCCGATTTCAAAAAGAAACGCGCCGCCGTCTGCCAGCGCGCCGCTGTACCAATGCAGAATTTCCCGGTAAAACAACAAGCCGTCCCCGCCGCCGTCCAGCGCCGCCCGCGGCTCCCGACGCACCTGCACATCCAGACTGTCCACCGCCGCTGTCGGAATGTACGGCGGGTTGGATGCAATATAATGATACTGTCCCGGTGCGCGGCAGCACTGCGGTTCGCCCCGCAGCACATCGCCTGCAAAAAGGGAAAACCGATCCGTCATTCCCAGTTTGCGCGTGTTTTCCCGCGCCACGGCAAGCGCACCCGGATCTTTTTCCACACCGTGCGCTTCGCAGCCCTCCGTTTGCAGCAGTACAGACAGCGCGACGCAGCCGCCGCCGCAGCAAAGATCAAGAAAGCACATCCCCGCTTTGAGACGCGCAGACAGCGCCTGCACAAGAATCTCCGTGTCGCTGCGCGGGATCAGCGTTTTGTTCTCCCCGCACTTCACCGTGAAATCCACACCGAAAAAAGGAGAGACGCCGAGCAGATACCCCAGCGGCTCACCGCTTTCTCTCTGCTTTGCCAGAGCAAGCGCCGCCTGTGCCCGCGCCTCGTCCACCTGTCCGTCCTGCAACAGAATCTGCTGCGCCCGATCCCATCCGCACAGCACCCGGACAATCTCACGCGCCTCATACGCGCTGTCAATCGGCAGTCCGGTTGTTTGCGCCGCCCGCGAAAGGAGCTGCCGCAGCTGAAGCGAAAGCGTGCGCAGCGTCATGACGTCCCGTCAGAATCCGGCGCGCCCGCATCCTGCGCGGGGGGCGTCGTGCCGTCCGTCTCCTGCTGCGCCCTTTGCTCCTGATAGGCACGCAGCGCCTCTTCGTTTCCGACAAAAAACATTTTGTACGAATCATTTTTCATCGGCGTCAGCTCCAGTTCCGGGAATTCCTCCGGCAAAGCCGCCTTGAGTGAGGTGATCGCCGCTTCCAGCATCTTCTCATCCGGCTCGCGGGTTGTGATTCTCTGCATCCACAAACCGGGTGCGGAAAGAATCTTGGTCAGGACATTGTCGTGCTTGCCGGCATACATGATGAATTCAAAGCTCAGTCCCACAACCAGCGGCAAAACGAGCAATTTGATCACCACGCGCAGCCAGTTGGGCAGAGCTGCGGGAATCGCCAGCGCAACCACAAAAGACAGAATCAATGCAACAAAAATGAAGCTGGTGCCGCAGCGGGGGTGAAAACGGCTCTGCTTCTTTGCGTTTTCGGGTGTCAGCTCTTCCCCGCGCTCATAGCAAAAGATGCTCTTGTGCTCCGCGCCGTGATACTGAAAGGTGCGCCGGATATCCGGCATCAGCGAGACCAGCGCGACATATCCGATGAAAATGCCGATCTTCAGAATGCTCTCCACAAAGCTCTTCAAAACGGGCATATCCTGCCCCGCGATGGCGTTGCCCAGCCATACGGGCAGATAGAAAAACAGCCCGAAGGCAAGCGCCAGTCCCAGCACCATGCCGATGACCATCGCCACATCCATAATGCTTTTACCGAACTTTTCCCGCAGCCATTTCTCAAACTTGGATTCCTCTTCCATTTCCCCGCCGAAGGCCTCGGCGGAAATGCCGAGAATTTTATAGCTGAGAATCATAGATTCCACAAAGTTAATGACGCCGCGCAAAATCGGCACATTGCAGATTTTATAGCGGCGGCGCAGCGGAATGTGCTCCGTCTGATACATCCGCATGGAACCGTCCTCCATGCGCACCGTGGTGCAGCAGGTATTTCCGGCGCGCATCATCACGCCCTCGATCACTGCCTCGCCGCCGACCTTGCCCAAACGGCAGGCAGGCGCCGCATCGCATGCGCCCTCCGAGGTGTTTTGTGCGCTGTTATTTTGTTCTGTATTTTGCGTTGCGGCGATGCTGTTTTCAAAGCCGCTCTGTTTTTCTTCCATATTTGAGCCCTCCGTAAAAATATTATAGCAGATTGCCGCGAAAAAAGAAAGTGTTTTGCAGAAATTTCTCCCGTGCATTCTCCGTTCACCTATAGCATACCGAAAAGCCTCAACCCAACTTCAACCGGACTTTTTTCGCAATATCCATTGAAAAAACGGGGAAAAACGTGTATAATATAGAATAGTGTACTATTCGTTTCGGGCAAAGCATCCGTTCCGATACCGCCATCGTACAAAGAAAGGACGAAAGAAATGTTATCCGCATTAAAGAATTTCGGAATCACATTGGCCGCCGGCCTGGTTATTTTCGGTCTTCTGGCACTGGGAATCACCAATTTCGCCATTGACAGTTTCGGAGAGGGCATTACGGCAAACAAAAACAAAAATCAGCAGGAGGACAGCGCCGGCAAAGCAAGCGACGGCTCCGGCACCACCGTCGATCTCAGTCAGATCAAGGGGCAGACCTTCACGGCGCTTTTGGTCGGCGTGGACTATTTTCCGAATCAATTGGATGACTACGGCGCTTCTTTTTCCGACTGCTATAACACGCAGACCGCGGAAATGCAGCTGTATTCGCCGGGTTCTGTGCCGGATGAGCTGTGTACTTATGTGAAAAAGCGTGAAATCAGCGCGGATACCATTGTGCTGTTCCATGTCAACCGCGAGCAGCAGACATTTGTCATCTATTCCATCCCGTATAATACGCGCGTTCTGGTGGACGGAAACGATACACGGCTTGGCAGTCTGATTTACAGCAAGGGCATGGATTTCTTTTTGGCAAAGGTGGAGGCGCTCACGGGGCTTGGCATCGATTACCACATGGTGTTCACCCCGCTGGGCTTCACCAATCTGATGCAATCTTTGGACAAGGTCACCTTCAATGTCCCGTGCAACATGTATTATCAGGACGAGACGGCGGGACTGAGCATCAACGTCTCCGCCGGCGAGCAAAAGCTGGGCGGTGCGGATATGCTCAAGGTGCTGCGATACTGCTCCTATCCCGACGGCGATATGGGTCGTATGGAAACCACCCGTGCTTTTCTCACCACCATGCTCTCGCAGATGAAGAATATCACCACGCTTGAAAACGCAGCGGATCTGTACAGCAAACTGCTCGCCTATATCTATACAGATATGGACGCCGCAGCGTTCGCTTCGGTTGCTGATTTGGTATACTGCTATGACAGCTTTCAGTGCATCTCCGATGTATATCCCGGGACGCAGATCACCACGGACAACGGCAGTGAGAACTATTATAAGCCGGATGTTGCACAGGCAACCGCCTTTTTCAAAACGTACCGGAAGTAAAACCGTACCCGGATGTTATATCCGGCAGCGATGCATAGAAAGGAAACTGCATGACAAAAAACGAAACCGCAAAGAAAAAGAATTATTCTGAAATTTCCCCGCAGGTGCACAAGCTCGCAGCGCTCTGCACCGCGGACAGTACGATAGATAAAGAACTGTATACCCGTCACAACGTCAATCGCGGCTTGCGGGATCAAAATGGCAACGGCGTGCTGACCGGCCTGACGGAAATCTCCGAGGTGCACGCCAAGGAAAACATCAACGGCGTTTCCACCCCCTGCCCGGGCGTCTTGTATTATCGCGGCTACAACATCAAAGATCTCGTCGCGGGTTTTTTGAAAGAAAGCCGCTTTGGCTTTGAAGAAATCACCTATCTGCTGCTGTTCGGCGAGCTGCCGGACAACACGCAGCTTGCAGATTTTTGCAGTCTGCTCAACGGCTACCGCACGCTGCCCAATTCGTTTGTGCGGGACATCATCATGAAAGCGCCCAGCGGCGATATTATGAATTCCATGGCGCGCTCCGTGCTGACGCTGTATTCCTATGACAACGATGCAGACAACACTCAGATTCCGAATGTCCTGCGGCAGTGCCTGCAGCTTATCGCGCTGTTCCCGCAGCTGGCGGTGTACAGCTTTCAGGCGTCCGAATACTACCTGAAGGACGGCTCCAGCTTTTTCGTGCACGATCCGCGCCCGGACCTCTCTACCGCGGAGAATCTGCTGCATATGCTGCGGCCCGACAGCAAGTTCACGCCTCTGGAATCGCACATTCTTGACCTTGCTCTGGTCATTCACGCCGAGCACGGCGGGGGCAACAATTCCTCCTTCACCACCCACGTCGTCACCTCCTCCGGCACCGACACCTATTCCGCCATTGCGGCGGCGCTCGGCTCGCTGAAGGGGCCCAAGCACGGCGGCGCCAACATCCGCGTGTGCCACATGTTTGACGACATGAAGCATCAGGTAAGAGACTGGAACGACGAGGAAGAAATCGAGCGCTATTTGGTTCGCCTGATTCACAAGGAAGCCTTTGACCGTTCGGGTCTGATCTACGGAATCGGACACGCCATCTATTCCGTTTCCGATCCGCGTGCCGAGATTTTCAAGGGCTTTGTCCATGACCTTGCCGTAGAAAAAGGCATGGAGAGCGAATACAATCTGTACAACGCTGTCGAACGGCTGGCGCCCGTTGTGATCGCGCGGGAACGCCAGATGTTCAAGGGCGTGAGTGCGAATGTGGACTTTTACAGCGGCTTTGTCTATCAGATGCTCGGCATTCCCGAAGATCTGTTCACACCGCTGTTTGCGATTGCGCGCATCACCGGATGGAGCGCACACCGCCTGGAGGAACTGATCAACGGCAACCGTATCATCCGCCCGGCATACATGGCGGTGCAGCCGCACAGAGACTATACCCCCATAGCCGAGCGACAAAACAGCCAAGATTGATGCAAATGAGATCGAAGTAAATATGAAACAAAAGCCTCTTCTCAAAAAAGAATTCACCCTTTTCACACCGGAAATGAAAGCGGAGCGCACCATTCTGTGCCCCGACATTTTCCCCATTCATATGCAGCTGCTGCAAGAAGTTTTTCGGATGTACGGCTATCGGCTCGATGTGCTGAAATACGACGGAAAAAAAGTCATTGACACCGGGCTGAAATACATTCACAACGACATGTGCTATCCTGCCATCTGCGTGATCGGGCAGCTTCTTTACGGGCTGACATGCGGCGACTACGACCCGAAAAAATGCGCGCTGATCTATTTTCAGACCGGCGGCGGCTGCCGCGCCTCCAACTACATCTGGCTGCTGCGTAAAGCGCTGAAAAATATGGGCATGGAAGATGTTCCGGTCATCTCCATCAGTTTCGGCGGTGTGGAAAAGCACCCCGGCCTGACGCTCACCCCGCCGATGCTTTTCAAGGGGCTGATGAGTGTGGTATACGGCGATATGCTGATGCTGCTGCGCAATCAGGTGCGCCCCTATGAGGAGAATCCGGGCGACGCCGACCGATGCGTGGAAAAATGGATCGCAAAGCTGGTGGAGCAGTTCCGGCACAATCAGGGACTGGTGGGAAAAGCAGTGAAGGAGAATCTCTGGCAAATCGCCGCGGATTTTCATGCGATCCCCCGCGTGATCGTGCCCAAGGTGCGCGTTGGCATCGTGGGAGAGATATATGTAAAATACTCGCCGCTGGGCAACAACGGTCTGGAGGCATACCTGGACAGTCAGGACTGCGAGTATATGGTACCGGGCGTTCTCGGCTTTGTGCAATACTGTTTTGCAAACATGGAAATTGACTGGCAGCTTTACGGCGGGAAGCGCTCGTCGCTGTATATCGGCAAGCTCGCGGAAAAAGCGGCAGGCGTTTTGGAAAGCTATATGCAAAGCGCGCTTGCGCCGTATCCGGATTTCACCCGACCGAAAACCTTTGCGCAAACCAAAAAAATGGCTGACCGCGTTTTGCACCGGGGCGTCAAAATGGGCGAGGGCTGGCTGCTGCCCGCGGAAATGGGCGAATTGATCGAAAACGGATATTCCAGTATCATCTGCGCCCAGCCCTTCGGCTGTCTGCCCAATCACATTGTCGGCAAAGGCGTGATCCGTACCTTAAAGGAACTGTTTCCGGACGCGAATATCTGCCCCGTTGACTACGATTCCGGCGCCTCAAAGGTCAACCAGGAAAACCGCATCAAGCTGATGCTGTCCGTTGCGGAAGAACAACTGAAAAATCAAACCAACAATCAATAAAGAGAGTACATAATCAAAGAAATGAAGCGAATCGGACTTGACGTCGGGTCCACGACCATCAAATGCGTGGTGCTGGACGAAAACAATCAAATACTGTTTCATGATTATCGCCGGCATCTTTCCAAGATTTCCTACATGACTTCTATGCTGCTGGACATGCTCGCCGAGCGTTTCGGCGGGGAAAAGATGCTGCTTGCCGTATCCGGCTCCGCCGGGATGGGCATGGCGCACGATCTGTCGCTGCCCTTTGTACAGGAGGTTTACGCCACGCGTACCGCCGTGAGCAAGATTTTCCCGGGCACGGATACCGTCATTGAGCTGGGCGGGGAGGACGCAAAGATACTATTTCTCAGCGGCGGTACCGAGGTGCGGATGAACGGCACCTGTGCCGGCGGAACCGGCGCGTTTATCGACCAGATGGCAACGCTGATGAATGTTTCCCCCGACGAGATGGACGAGTTGGCGGCGGGACAGGAAAAAATCTACACCATCGCCTCGCGGTGCGGCGTGTTTGCAAAATCCGACGTGCAGCCGCTGATCAATCAGGGCGCGCGCAAAGAGGACATTGCCGCCAGCATTTTTCACGCGGTGGTCAACCAAACCGTCGCGGGACTGGCACAGGGCAGAGCCATTGCAGGCAACGTGCTGTATCTGGGCGGGCCGCTGACCTTTTTCCCTCAGCTGCGCCGTGCGTTTGATCAAACACTGGGTGTACACGGTTCCTGCCCCGAGCATTCTCTCTATTTCGTCGCCATAGGCGCGGCGCTCTCCGGCAGCGAGGAGCCGATCTCCCCCCAGGCGTTGTCAAAAAAGATCGCAGACTATTCGGCAAGCAGCGGCTATAACAGCTGTCCCCCTCTTTTCGCCTCCAAAGCGGAATATGACGCCTTTGCCGCGCGGCACGCGCATGACTCGGAGAATATCCGTGAGATTGACACGCCGCGGGAGCGGATGTATCTGGGCATCGACGCCGGCTCCACGACGATCAAGGCGCTGCTGTGCGATGACGACGGCAATATTTTCCGTCCTCTCTATCAGCCGAACAGCGGCAATCCCGTGCCGCATATCAAAAAATATCTGGAAGAATTGTACCGTGATTTTCCTGAGATTCAGATCACCTCCGCTGCCGTCACCGGATACGGCGAGGACATCATCAAAAACGCCTTCTCTCTGGACTGGGGCGTTGTGGAAACCGTCGCGCACTACACCGCTGCCAAGCAGTTCCGCCCCGATGTCGACTTTATCATTGACATCGGCGGGCAGGACATCAAGTGCTTTCAGATTCGCGGGGGCGTGGTTGACAACATTTTTCTCAACGAGGCATGCTCCTCCGGCTGCGGCTCGTTTTTGCAGACCTTTGCCGGTGCGCTCGGATACGGCATTGCGGAATTCGCGGGGTTGGGGCTGTTTGCTGACAAGCCGGTGGATCTGGGCAGCCGCTGCACCGTTTTTATGAACAGTGCCGTCAAGCAGGCGCAAAAAGACGGCGCCAGCGTTCAGAATATTTCTGCCGGGCTTTCCATCAGCGTCGTGAAAAACGCTTTGTACAAGGTCATTCGCTGCGCCAACGCAGATCAGCTCGGCAAGCATATTGTCGTACAGGGCGGCACCTTTCACAATGACGCCGTGCTGCGCGCGTTTGAGCAGGAAATCGGGCGCGAGGTCATCCGCCCGTCCGTCTCCGGGCTGATGGGCGCTTACGGCGCGGCGCTGTATGCCAAAAAGCAATGCGGCGGACAGGGAAAAAGCACCGTCGCCGACGCTGCGCGTCTGGCATCGTTTTCCCATGCCGTCAAAGCCGTCACCTGTCACGGGTGCGCCAATCATTGCAAGCTGACCGTCAACACCTTTGACGGCGGACGCAAATTTATCGCGGGCAACCGCTGCGAAAAGCCTCTGGGCGGCGATACGGAAACGGAATACTACGATCTGTATGAATACAAAAACACCCTGCTGGAAAAATACCGCGAAAACAAGCGCCTGCCCGGTCAGCCGGTCGTCGGCATTCCCATGGGGCTGAATCTCTACGAGCTGCTGCCCTTCTGGCATACCTTTTTCACACAGCTGGGCTGCAGCGTGATTGTCTCGCCGCCCTCCACGCGCAAACTGTATGTCAGCGGACAGCAGACCATCCCCTCCGACACCGTCTGCTACCCTGCAAAGCTGCTGCACGGTCATATCGCCGCGCTGCTTGACCAAAAGCCGGACTACATTTTCTATCCCTGCATGAGCTACAACATGGACGAGGGCAAGGGCGATAACCACTTCAACTGCCCGGTTGTCGCGTATTATCCGCGCGTCATTCAGGCAAACATGAAAATGCCCGCCGATGTGACCTTCCTTGACGATTTCATTGGCTTGCATGACAAAAAACAGTTCCCGCCGCATATGAAAAAAATTCTGGATCGGCATTTTGGGCAAGACAAGTTTTCCCTCAAGCAGATCCGCCGGGCGGCACAGGCGGCATATGACGAATACAACGCCTATTTTGCCGCCGTGCGAGCAAAAGGAGAAGAGTTTTTGAAAATCGCCGAGGCGCAGAACAAAACCGTTGTTGTGCTCTCCGGCAGACCGTATCATATCGACCCGGAAATCAGCCACGGCATCAGCCATCTGATCTGCACGCTGGGCGCCGTCGTGCTCACCGAGGACGCGGTCAGTCACCTGATCGAGCCCTTCCCCGTCAAGGTGCTCAATCAGTGGACCTATCACGCGCGCCTGTATGCCGCAGCAAAATGGGTCGGCACGCAGAATTCGCGGGTGCAGCTGATTCAGTTGGTTTCCTTCGGCTGCGGCGTGGACGCCATCACAACCGATGAAGCGCGCAGCATCATTGAAGAAAGCGGTAAAATCTATACGCAGATCAAAATTGATGAAATCACCAATACCGGTGCGGTCAAAATCCGTTTGCGCAGTCTTTTCACCGCATTGAACAATTAAGGAGAGAGAAAAACCATGTCATTCTTGCAGCAGATCGTCGCGCCGATCATCATCGGCGCCGTGATCGGGTATTTCACGAATTATCTTGCCATCAAAATGCTCTTCCGCCCCAGAAAACCGTGGAAAATCGGCAGCTGGGCGCTGCCCTTTACCCCGGGCATTATCCCGAAAAACCGCGACCGCATTGCCAAGGCGGTTGCCAACGCGGTCAGCGAAAGTCTGGTTACGCACGATGACATCAAACAAATGCTGATGGGCAGCCGCGTGAAGGAAGCGTTTGTCAATGAGGTCGTAGAGGATCTGACTGCGACGGAGAGCACCATGAACCAGCTGGTCACGCGCGCGGTGGGGGAAGAAAACTTTGAAGTCGTAAAGGACGCCTTCGCCGACTATGTCTATCAGCGCGTCAGCAACGGCTTTTCCTCCCTGGATCTGGAGAGCATCATTTCAGACGGTGGCGCCGCCTTCATGAAAGAAAAAGCCACCGGCATGATGAGCCTTTTGCTCAATGAAAGCATGATCAAATCCCTCTCCGTTCCCATCGCAAACGGCATCCGTGATTACTTCAAGGAAAAGGCAGAGGAGCTTCTCAAGCCCGTCGTTGTTAAGGAAATTGACGAGCTTGGCAAGCAAACCGCCGGCGCGATCGTCGAGCAATTCGGCATCGACGAGGAATTCATGCGCGGCATTATCGAAAACATCTACACCAAAGCGGTTGACGGCAAGGGCGACGAAATCATCGCAAAATTTGATATCGGCGCCATCGTGGAATCCCGCGTCAGCAAGATGGATATGGATGAATTGGAGGCATTGATCATGTCTGTGATGGAGCGCGAGCTCAAAGCAGTCATCCGCCTGGGCGCCCTGCTCGGCGCCTTGATCGGCTGTCTGAATGTTCTGATTTACCGTTTGTGACGGCAAGCGGGCGGACTTTCTCAGCCGGGACAGGCTTTTTTCGAAAAAAGTATTGACAAGCACACCCTTTTTCATATATAATAGATGATGCTGTACGCTGTGCCTCGCCGCACGGAGAGCGGCGGGAGCGTATGTTTTTATTTATCAACAGAAAGATGAAGATAGATGACAACAACTATCTCAGTATAAGGAGGTGTATCTCGTGATTCGTACCTATCAGCCCAAAAAGCGTCAGAGAAAGAAAGAGCACGGTTTTCGCAAGAGAATGAGCACTGCCAACGGCAGAAAAGTATTGCAGAGAAGACGTGCAAAAGGCAGAGCAAGACTGTCTTACTGATCTATGAACCGTTGAGCCTGTGTCGGAAACGTCATAGGCTTTTCGTTTTATAGAGGAAAAAGGTTTTCGGCTGCTTGTCCGGCGCGGGGCGGATGCGATGCACACGCCGCACCTGCGAATCTCCGGCGGATCAAAAAGTCGTATGGGAGGGAAAAAACCCCATGAAATATCCTGCGATCTGTGAAAACCATTTGTACCGCAAGGCATACACCCACGGCAGAAAGGCGATCGAAAAGCATATCGTCGTCTACGTCTTAAAGGATTTGCACGCCAAGCGTTTGCAAAAGGCGCACCCCAACCGGGAGAAAGTGAACCGGATCGGCCTGACCGTTTCCAAGCGGATCGGCGGCGCCGTTTCACGCAATCGGGTCAAACGGATTCTGCGCGAAGGCTACCGCGCAGCAGACCGAAAGCTCACGCTGCGCCGCGGTTATCTGATTGTCATCGTTGCGCGGGATTGTGCAAAGTATGCAAAATCCCAGGACATCGCACGGGATCTGGAAAAAGCGTTTTCCGCTTTGGACATGCTCTCCGCCCCCGGCGAACCTGCCGGCACTAAGCATCATGCCGGCTAAACTAATGATCCTTCTGATCCGATTCTATCAGAAGTGTATCTCACGGCTCAAGCCCGTCCCCACCTGCCGCTTTACACCCACCTGCTCGCAATACGCAATTGATGCGCTGCGGGAATGGGGCGTAATCCGCGGCGTGCCGCTGATTGTCTGGCGCATCCTGCGCTGCAATCCGTTTTCACGGGGCGGTGCGGATCCCGTTCCCCCGAACAAGCGCCGTCGCGCACGGCTGGAACGGAAAAACAAAACAGAATCAAACCAATCGTGATAGCCGGATAATTCAGAGGCCGGCTGTGCCGCGCAATCCGTTACGCCGCGGCAGGATGTATCGTATCATCGAAAGAAAAGAAAGGCTATAACATTGAGTAGTTTATTTGATTTAATCAATATTCCCTTTGCTTATGTCATCCGCTTTCTGGATTCTGTCACACACAACTATCTGCTGACCCTTCTTCTGTTCGCGATTGTCATCAAAATCGTGCTGTTCCCGTTCGGGATCAAGCAGCAGAAGAACATGGTGAAGCAGGCGTCTCTGCGTCCCAAGGAACAGCTGATCCGGGCAAAATACGCCGGACGCAACGACCGTGTGACACAGCAGAAGGTCAATGAAGAGGTCATGGCGCTGTACCAAAAGGAGGGCTACAGCCCCACCTCAGGCTGCCTGCCCATGATTTTGCAGCTGATCATCGTCTGGGCGGTGTATCAGATTGTGTACAACCCCCTGACCTATATCATGCGCCTGGGGCAGGAAAACATCACCGCCATCCGCACCTATTTGGACGTGGCGCAAAACGCCCGTGAAATCGACATGATTTCCAAGCTGCGCGACATTGACATCGCCTCCATCCCCGGCGTGAGCATCACCGATGGCATGACCACGGAGCTGCCCAACTTCCATCTGTGGGGAAGTTTCGGCGATTTGTCCATCACCCCCAGCGAGCAGATTTGGTGGTATATCCTGATTCCCGTTTTCGTCCTGCTTTCCACCTTCCTGTCCATGAAGCTGACGCGGAAATTCTCCTATCAGCCTCCGACACAGGGCACGGACGACATGTCCAAGAGCATGAAAATCATGGATATCACCATGCCCCTGTTCAGTACCTTCATCGCTTTTACCCTGCCCGCAGCAATCGGCGTATACTGGATTTTCCAGAGCGTTTTGGGCGTTTTGCAGCAGTTCATTCTGTCCAAGATGCTCCCCATCCCCGTTTATACCGAGGAACAGCTTAAGGCTTTCCAAAAGGAATACGGCGCAACCTCCAACCGTCAGCGCAAAAAGCAGGAGAAAGCCAAGGTGCGCTCCCTGCACCATATCGATGACGATGACGATGAGGACGCACCCGCGCCCGTCTCCGCACCGAAAAAAGCCAACACCCCCAAAGCGGAAAAGAACGATACCAAAGAAACCGCTGATTCTGTCATCGCGCAGGCACCGCTGCAAGATGAAAGCGACAAAGATTGACACACGAGGTGACTGAGAATGAAAAAAGAAATCGTGATCAACGCCCGTTCCGTGGAAGAAGCCGTTGCACAAGGCGCGGCAATGTTGGGAATGGACGCGGAAAATATGGAATATGAAGTGATCGAGGAGCCGAAAAAAGGCTTCTTGGGCGTCGGCAGTGCACCCGCCAAAATCAAAATTCTGGTTCGCCAGACGCCTGCTGAGGCGGCAATGGCGTTTGTGCAGACGCTTGTAGACGATCTGGAGCTGGACGCCAACGTGGAGCTCAAGCGCAATGACGAGGGCGACGAGCTGGTCAACGTGTGGGGCGGCAACGCCGGCGCACTGATCGGTCATCACGGCGACACGTTGGACGCGCTGCAATATCTTGCCAATCTGGCAGCTGTGCGCGTCGGAGACGGCTATGCGAAGATCGCCGTCGATGTGGAGCATTACCGCTCCAAGCGGGAGCAGACCCTGCGTCAGCTGGCGCGGCGCACCGCACAGAAGGCGCTGAAATACCGCCGCAGCGTCACCCTGGAGCCGATGAATCCCTATGAGCGCCGGATCATTCACTCTGAAATTCAAAGCATCGAGGGCGTGACAACCACCTCCATCGGCAGCGACAACGCGCGCCGCGTCGTCGTATATCTGACCGATCTGCCCCTGCCCGATATTCTCAAGGAAAACGAGGATACCGCAGGCAAAAACGGCTCGAAGAAGCGCCGCCGCCGTTCCCGCGGCAACGGCGAGAGCAAGGCGCCCGCAAAGACTGTGCTCGCACCCGATCCCGAGGGTGAGGAGTATTATATCGACGCACCCACAACCTATGTGCACGCGCCGACGCCCCGCCCCGAAAAGCTCAAGAGCATCGCAAGCTACTTCGGCGACGAGGAGGAGGATGCATCCGACGAGGGATATTTCTCTGAGGAAGAGGATCAGCCCTCCGAGTTGGCAAAGCTGTGTGGTATTTATGACGATTCCGATGATCCGCGCGCAGACGCGGAGGAGGACGAAGCGGAGTAAACCTTTTCCGCACCCATGCGGGACGCAGCAGTCCCCGTAAAACTTCAAGAAAACAAAAAGAGCGTGTCACGGTTGCGTGACACGTTCTTTTTATTTGATGCAATTCGTTTTGGCGACGCCGTTTGCCAAGGGGGGTAATCAGCCTGCGGCAACGATCGTGGAGAAATCCGCAGTCTTCAGGGAAGCGCCGCCGATCAGTCCGCCGTCCACATCCTCTTTTGCCAGCAGCTCCGCGCAGTTTGCCGCGTTCATCGAGCCGCCGTACAGAATGGAAGTGCCCTGCGCCGTCTGTGCACCGTACAGATCGGCAATCACACCGCGGATCACGGCGCAAACCTCCTGCGCCTGATCTGCCGTTGCCACCTTGCCGGTACCGATCGCCCAAACGGGCTCATAAGCGATGATTACCTTTTTCATATCGGCTGCGTCCAGACCCTGCAGCGCGATTTTCGTCTGCATGGAAACCACCTCAGCCGTGATGCCCTGCTCTCTTTGCTCCAGCGTCTCGCCCACGCAGGTGATCGCTGTCAAGCCGGCAGCAACCGCCGCCCGGGTGCGCAGGTTTACGGTCTGATCCGTTTCGCCGAAATACTGGCGGCGTTCGCTGTGACCGACCACCACATATTTTGCGCCCGCTTCTACCAGCATCTGTGCGCTGATCTCGCCGGTGTATGCGCCGCTTTCCTTAAAGTGCACATTCTCACCGCCGATGCCGATGTTGGTTCCCGCCGTGGCTGCCACCGCCGCGGGAATGTCAATGGCGGGCACACACAGCACCACATCGCAATCCGCGCCGGCAACCAGGGGCGCCAGTTCTTTCATAAACTTTTCCGTCTGCGCCGGCGTCATGTTCATTTTCCAGTTTCCGGCGATCACGGTTTTGCGCAATTCCTTATTCATTTTGTCAAACCTTCTTTGCTATGATTTGCTATGATTATTTATCGTTGAGGCATGCAATACCGGGCAGCTCCAGTCCCTCCAGAAATTCCAGAGATGCGCCGCCGCCGGTGGAGATATGCGTCATCTGATCGGCAAAGCCCAGCTTTTCGATGGCTGCCGCAGAGTCGCCGCCGCCGATGATGGAAACCGCGCCGCTCTGTGCAACGGCAGTTGCAACCGCTTCCGTACCTGCTGCAAAATTCTTCCACTCCGAAACGCCCATGGGACCGTTCCAAACAACCGTGCCTGCGCCCTCAATGGTCTTTGCAAACAGCTCGCGGGTGACCGGACCGATGTCCAGACCCATCCAGCCGTCGGGGATAGAATCGGAATAAATCGTCATGTGCGTGGTGTCCTCGCTGTATTCGCGGCCGATTTCATTGTCAACCGGGATCAGGAAATTGACGCCCTTCTCCGCTGCCTTCTTCAAAAGACCCGTTGCCAGATCCAATTTGTCATTTTCGCAGATGGAGGAGCCGGTGTTGTTGCCCAGCGCCTTGAAGAAGGTGTAAGCCATGCCTCCGCCGATAATCAGCGTATCCACCTTATCAATGAGGTTGTTGATCACGCCGATCTTATCGGAAACCTTTGCACCGCCCAGAATCGCAACAAACGGACGCTTGGGATCTTCCAAAGCCTTACCCATGATGCTGATTTCTTTCTGGATCAGATAGCCGCAAACCGCGGTGTCCAGATAATCCGCAACGCCTGCGGTAGACGCATGCGCTCTGTGTGCGGAGCCGAACGCGTCGTTGACGAAAATATCCGCCATTGCTGCCAGCTCCTTGGACATCTCGGGATCGTTCTTTGTTTCGCGCTTGTCAAAACGGGTGTTCTCCAAAAGCAGCACGTCACCGTCGCGGAGCGCAGCGGCCTTTGCCTTGGCATCCTCACCGGTCGTGTCTGCGGCAAAGACAACCTCGCGGCCCAGCAGTTCGCTCAAGCGCTTTGCGACAGGAGCCAGCGTGAGCTTTGCACGGTCCTCGTCCGTTTTCGGCTTGCCCATATGAGAGCACAGGATCACCTTTGCACCGTGGTCAATCAGATACTGAATGGTAGGCAGCGCTGCAACAATGCGCTTTTCACTGGTGATTTTGCCGTCCTTCATCGGCACGTTGAAATCGCAGCGCACCAAAGCGCGCTTGCCACTGACATCAATGTCTTCAATAGACTTCTTATTGTAGGTCATCTTTCATTCTCCTTATTTAATTATAGTTATTTATTCTTAATCAGGAATCAGTATAGCATACCGAGGCGGTATTGTCAAGAAAAATTCGCTATATTTGTCAAAAAATATACAATCTTTTATGCCCCTGTTTTTCCCGCAGCGCACTGCGCCAGCCGGGCAAACACGGGAATGCGCTGTGCAAGCGATGGCATGTCAGCCACCGTGCGGGGTGAGAACATGCCGCGCGCTCTGTCTGCGCTCGCCGCCTGCTCGTGACCGATCAGCGCCCAGGTGGCATCGATCAGATGCGTAAAGGCATCCTCCGTCAGTTTTTCGCACAGAAAGGACTGACGGGGAGAATTGATATCCTCGCCGCTGATCTGGAACAAGCCGTATTGCTCGCACAGCCCCATCACGCGCCGCAGCTGCGCCTGCGTGTTGCGCGTCGGCATATAGGTCACCGCATCAAAGCCCAGGCGGGCAAGCTCGGCAAAGAGCAAATCCAGGTAACCGTCTTCAAAGGCTTGCGCCTTTTTATCCCCTGTCACGCTGTCGCCGACATCCCCCAGATACGCATAGGCGCTGATGGCGCCGGTGCGCCGGCAAAGAGCAATGTACTCCTCCACCGTAGGCAGCTCATCCGCCGCGTCCACATAAATTTTTTCCACCAAATTGCTTTTCAATACGCCCAAAACATCATAGGGCGTCAGCGCCGGGTCAACATGTGCAAGCAGCGTCTGTGCCTTTTCCGAGATTTGCAGCCCCATCTTTTCCCGCAGGAAGGCAAGCAGCGCCTGCGGCGTGGGGCAAACCGACAAAATCTTTTGCGTCAGGGCAAACAGCACGTGGCGCTCCGTCACGCTGCCCCCCTCTTCCCAACGGGAAAGCGGCAGCACATCCTTGTCAAAGTCAAGGCAGATGCCGCACGGGGCGCTCAATATGTTGATTTTTTTCACCATGGCACGGTTGCGGCGGTTTCTTGCCTCGCGATACGGCTGCATAAACGCGGCGATCTCCCCGTATGCGTCATGCGGGATGCCGTGCATCGCCACATATGCCACGCCGACCTGATCCGGGTTGTTGATCCGGCGCATGCCGATCGCGGTGTGCGCCATTTTCACGCGCAGTTCCATCCCGCACGTCACCGGCATGCCGAGAATTTCACCCGCCGCGCGGAATTCCTCTGCGCCCGCGATGCTGTCGTGATCCATGATTCCCGCCGTTTTCAGCCCGTTTTGCCACGCGAGATACGCCGCCTTGGCAGGGGAATACGGCGAAAAGGAATAGATGGTGTGAATGTGGTTGTTGACAAAAGGCGTTTGGGGCGGCTGCGGCGCCTCCCCGCGCTGCACGGCTTCTTTCAGTTCCCGCAGTGCGCAGAGCCGTTCTTCCCTCCTCGGCGCATTCAATTGCTGCAAAAGCTCAGTCATGATTTTCTCCCTTACAGTACAAAGTCAAATTCAAAATCGTAGATGGAGACGGTATCGCCGTCCTGCACGCCGAACTGCGTCATTTTTTCAAACACCTGATGCTGCCGCAGCACCCGCTCGAAATAGTTGAGCGATTCCCGATCGTCAAAATTGATAGACCCCATCAACTGATAAATCCATTCCGCCTCCACATAATATACGCCGTCGTCCCCGCGGTAGATCTCAAAGGAATAGTCATCGCGCGCCGGCTCCTGCGGCGGAATATAGTCCGCCTCATACACCGTCAGCGGCGGCAGCTGCGCCAGATGCGCCGCCGTGCGCTGCACCAGCGTTTTGAGGTTTTCGCCCGTTACCGCGCTGACATACAGCATCTCCCAGCCGTTTTCCCGAACAAACGCCTCCAGCGCGTGCAGATCCGCGCCCGGCTCCAGCGCGTCCGTTTTGTTGCCGACAATGATTTGCGGCCGCTGTGCCAGGGCAGGCGAATACTGCTCCAGCTCCCGATTAATCGTTTTGATATCCTCAATGGGATCCCGTCCCTCGCTGCCGGAAACATCCACCACATGCAGCAACAGCCGGCATCGGTCGACATGACGTAAAAACGCATGTCCAAGTCCCATTCCCTCGCTTGCACCCTCGATCAGTCCCGGAATATCCGCCGCGACAAAGCCCTGTCCGTCCTCACCCGTGCTGACCACACCCAGACTCGGTGAGAGGGTTGTAAAATGGTAGTTTGCAATTTTCGGTTTGGCAGAGGAGATTCTGGAGAGAATCGAGGATTTTCCCACATTGGGAAGACCCACCAGTCCGACATCCGCCAGCATTTTCAGCTCCAAAAGCACCTTGGCGCTTTTGCCCTTCAGTCCGTTTTTGGCAAAGCGGGGTATCTGACGGGTGGGCGTGGCAAAATGACGGTTGCCCCAGCCGCCGTTGCCGCCCTTTAAGCAAACAAAGGGGCCGCAGTTGCTCATGTCTTTTATCACGGCGCCGGATGCGGGATCGCGGATCAGCGTTCCCGCCGGGACGCGGATGATCAGATCCGCTCCGTTTTTTCCGTGACATTTTGAGGCGCGGCCGTTCTCGCCGTTCTGCGCGGCAAATTTTCTGTGATAGCGGAAGTCCAACAGCGTGTTTTTCCCCTCGTCAATCTCAAAGATCACGCTGCCGCCCCGTCCGCCGTCGCCGCCATCCGGTCCGCCGTTTGCCACATATTTTTCCCGGTGGAAGGAGACAGCACCGTTGCCGCCGTCTCCCGCCTTGATTTCAATTTCTACATGATCAATAAACATTCTTATTCTTCCTCACGCGTATCGCCGCCAAGCATTTGCAGCAGCGTTTCTTCATCAATGATCGGAACGGACAAACTCTGCGCCCGTGTCAGTTTGGAGCCGGCGTCCTCACCGGCGACCACATAGGAGGTCTTGCCGGAAACAGAGGAGGAAACCTTGCCGCCCTGCGCCTCAATCAGCGCCGCGGCTTCGCTGCGCTTGAGCGTGGGAAGCGTGCCGGTCAGCACAAAGGTCAGCCCTGCCAGCAGTTGTCCCGTCCCCTCACTATCATAGGTCATTTTTACCCCCGCCGCGCGCAGTTTTTCGATCAGCGCGCGGGACTGCGGGTGAGAAAAATACGTCAATATATTGTCCGCCGTGATTTCGCCCACATCATCCACGGCGCACAGCGTGTCCCGATCCGCCGCCATCAGCGCCTCCATGCTGCCGAAGCGCCGTGCCAGATTCTTTGCCATTTTCTGTCCCACCTGACGGATTCCAAGGGCAAAAATCAGATGATCCAGTCCCGCCTGCTTGGAGCGCTCGGCGGCAGCGATGAGATTGTCCGCGCTTTTTTCGCCCAGTCCTTCTATTTGGGCAATTTCGTCTCTGTTCAGAGCGTACAGATCGGCGGGATCCTGCACAAGTCCGCGATCCTTCAACGCCTTGAGAATTGCCCCGCCCATGCCGTCAATATTCATCGCGTCGCGCGATACAAAGTGCTCCAGTGCGCGAAGCAGCTGCGCCGGGCAGGCGTTGTTGGTGCATCGCACCGCCGCCTCCTCGTCACGGCTGACCGGCTCGCCGCAGCAAGGGCAGGTGGCGGGCATCTGATATACATGGGTGTCCGGCGGGCGCTTGTCCGGGCAAATTCTGACCACCTCGGGGATAATGTCGCCCGCTTTTTGCACCAGCACGGTGTCCCCGATGCGGATATCGCGGCTGCGGATAAAATCAATGTTGTGCAGCGTCGCGCGGCTCACGGTGGTTCCCGCCAGCTGCACCGGGCGGAGAACCGCGTTCGGCGTCAGCACGCCTGTGCGGCCGATCTGCACCGTGATATCCTCCAGAACCGTCTCTTTCACCTCCGGCGGGAACTTGTATGCGAACGCCCATTTCGGCGTCGCCGTATTCTCGCCGACCGCCTCCCGCAGCGCAAGGTCGTTGAGCTTCACCACCACGCCGTCAATGTCAAACGGCAGCGTTGCGCGCGCCTGACCGATCTGTTCGATCCGTTCCAATATCTGCTCGCCCGTCGTGCACAAAGCAGCGCCGGGCAGAACGGTAAATCCCATTTTTTCCAGAGCGGACAGGCTTTCCAGATGCGTGGAAAAGGTCATTCCCGTCACACGCTGTACATTAAATACAAAAATGTCCAGCTCGCGCTGCGCCGTGATGCGGGAATCAAGCTGTCGGAGGGAGCCTGCCGCCGCGTTGCGCGGGTTGGCAAAGGTGCTCTTCTCCATCTGCGTCTGCCGCTCGTTGAGCTTTTCAAAGCTGCGGTGCGACATATACACCTCGCCGCGCACCTCCAGATAAGGCGGCGCATTTTCCAGCGTCAGCGGAACCGAGCGAACCGTCTTGAGGTTTTCCGTCACGTCCTCGCCCACCAGTCCGTCGCCGCGCGTCGAGCCTCTGACAAACACGCCGTTTTCATATTCCAGCGAAACGGACAGCCCGTCAATCTTATATTCCACGCTGTACGCCGGCGTCCCGCCCGCGTCATATACCGCACGGTCGATCTGCTCTGCAAAGCGAAGCAGCTCCTCTTGGGAAAACACATCCTGCAAGCTGCCCATCCGCACCGCGTGCGTCACCTTCTCAAATTTGTCCAGTGCCGCGCCGCCCACGCGGCGCGTGGGAGAAGCGGGATCGTCAAACTGCGGATATGCCTGCTCCAGCCCCTTGAGCTCATAAAACATCTGATCGTACGCATAATCGGAAATCTGCGGATCGTCTTCGATGTAATACTTTCTGCTGTGGTATTCCAGACTGCTGCGCAGCGCGCGAATCCGTTCTCTGATTTCATCCAGTTGTTCCATACGATCACCTCGTTTTGCGTAAAATCATTCGATTATATTATATCATTTTCTGTCAAAATGAAAAGGAGGGGCAGCGATTATTCATGTTTTGTTTACATTCCTCATTTTTGTATAATTGT
>DBGFNI010000153.1:0-4902 GCA_048527645.1 Eubacteriales bacterium
TATTATATCATAAAAGCAAGGCGAAGCCTTGTAAGGTGCGACAGCACCAATTAAAATGCAACGCATTTTAACTTTTAGTCATTCAATGTTCTCCGAAATAGTCTAAATCTTTGATTTAGCAACTATTTCGTGAGGTTATTATATCATAAAAACAGCCATCGTGTTTTTACTGCGGTGCGCTGTAGACAAAAAGGCAGATCGCTTCCATGGCGATATGCCTTCTTGCCTGTGGTGCGGGTGAAGGGACTCGAACCCTTACTCGTGAGAACTGGTTCCTAAGACCAGCGTGTCTACCGTTCCACCACACCCGCATATCCTGCGGTACGCACAAGCAATGTCGGCGTATCGCGGCAAGACGTTGCGCGCAAAACGGACTGCTGTCGCCGCGGCGATGGGAAGAACGATAACAGTATAACACGGATCAGCCCTTTTGTCAATTGCTATTTGATGCTACCATGGGACTTGCTATTGTTCGGAAAATATGATAAAATACGGTTGTCTGGTAAAAATTGAGGGTACCATTTTCGCCTTTTCTCGCTTATAATGGTAAGGGAGAAAAGGAGTGAGGAAATGGAATTACACCGCATCGGCGACGGTCAGCTGCGCATCAGCCTCAGCGTGGAGGATATGAATCGGTATGAGCTGACCAATGAGAACATGGATTATGATGATACGGCGACGCGGCGCGCCTTTTGGAGTATATTGGATCAGGCAAAAAAGCAGACCGGCTTTGACGCCGCGCGGGATCGCGTGCTGATACAGGCCTTTCCCAAACGGAGCGGCGGGTGCGAAATGTATGTCACCCGGGTGGGGAGCAAAGAAGAGGAGCGGGGGTGTGCCCCGGCAGCGGAACAAGCCGGCGGCACAAAGAGCCGGCAGGCGGTACATACCTCCGCGACGCTGCAAAGGCAAACGGTGTATGCCTTTGAGCATTTGGACGATTTGCTGTTTTGCTGCGTGCTGCTGCGGGAATGTTATCGCGCAAAAAGCGAATCATGGTTTGAGCCGCTGCGAGGCGGCGGCAGATATTATTTGATACTATGGGAATGCACCGCACCGGACAGACCGGAGGAAGGCTACCTGTTTCTTTCGGAGTTCGGCCACCGGTGCGACCGTGTATCCATGCCGTATCTGCGGGAGCACGCGAGACGAATCGCTGCGCCGGATGCGGTGATGCAATTGGCACAGCTGCACAAGGACATTCAAACGGAGCACAAAAATGACAGAGCAGGAAGAAAGAAAAAGGACAAAAGAACAACAATTGCAGCAGGCACGCCGGGAATGTGAGGCTTGCCATGGCTGCGCGCTCGGAAACACCCGAACGCATCTGGTATACGGCACGGGCAGCGCCGATGCGGCGCTGATGTTTGTCGGTGAAGCGCCCGGTGAGCAGGAGGATCGGCAGGGGATCCCCTTTGTGGGACCGGCGGGCAAGCTGCTGGATCGGTATTTATTTGCCGTGGACATTCCGCGGGAGAGCGTATATATCGCCAACATCCTCAAGTGCCGTCCGCCCCGCAACCGTGACCCGCAGCCACAGGAGGCAGAGGCATGCATTGCGCATTTGCGCCGGCAGGTCAAGATCATCCGCCCGAAAATCATCGTGTGCCTGGGGCGGATTGCGGCGATGCAGCTGATCAAACCCGATTTCAGAATCACAAAGGAGCACGGCGTCTGGTTTGACCGGCACGGGACCCCGATGTGTGCGGTATATCATCCCTCCGCGCTGCTGCGGGATCCCGCCAAGCGGGAGGACATGTATCGCGACATGCTGGACATCCGCCGAAAGCTCGACGCACTGCAATGAGGGCGATGCGCGCGGCGCGAAAATACAGAAAACACCGAGGAGGAAAACATGTACCGACTGATGATTGTGGAGGACGACGCCGGCATCGCGCAGGCGATTCGGGAACAGGCGCAGGCATGGGACCTGACGGTTCACTGTGCGTGTGATTTTCATAATGTCATGTCTGAATTTGCGGCATTTGCGCCCCACATTGTTCTGTTGGATATCACGCTCCCGTTTTTCGACGGCTACTATTGGTGCGGGGAGATCCGCCGCGTATCGAAGGTGCCGATCATTTTTATTTCTTCCGCGTCCGACCATATGAATATGATTATGGCGATGAACATGGGGGCGGACGATTTTATCGCCAAGCCCTTTGATCAGAGCGTGCTGATGGCGAAGATTCAGGCGGTGTTACGCAGAACCTATGATTTTGCCGGCACGCTTCCGATTCTGGAGCACCGGGGGGCGCTGCTGGATACCGGGGACAACTCGCTGACTTATCGCAAAGAGAAAATTTCCCTGTCCAAAAACGAGTATCGGATTTTGCTGACCTTGATGGAGAACAAAGGCAAGGTGATCAGCCGGGAAAAGCTGATGGAGACCCTGTGGGAGACGGACAGCTTTGTCGATGAAAACACGCTGTCGGTCAATGTGAACCGTCTGCGGAAAAAGCTGGACGCGGCAGGGCTGAACGATTTTATCCTCACCCGATTCGGCGTCGGGTATCTCATCGAGAATTGAGGCGCGGGCGATGAAGCTGTTTGTACGGTATCTGTGGCAAAAACGGGGCGTGATCCTTGCCGGTATTGCCTGTCTTTTGATTTTCTTTGTTGTTTTTTATTGGTATCATCTTCCGCTCCGCGCGGTATGCTATCCCGCGGGGCTGTGCGCGCTGCTGGGGGTGGTTTTGCTGTCGGTGGATTTTTTCCGCGTCAGAGACCGACATCGGACGCTGGAGCGGATGCGCAGTCTGACGCATGTGATCACAGAGGATTTTCCGCCGGCAAAGAGCATAGAACAGGCGGATGATCAGCGGCTGATCGCACTGCTGGCAGAGGAGCACAGGGCGTATTGCAGGCAGACGGAACAGCGCTATTCGGACATGATCGAGTATTATACCGTATGGGCGCATCAGATCAAAACGCCCATCGCCTCCATGCGCCTGAGCCTGCAAAACGAGGACACCGCGCAGTCCCGCAAGCTCTCGGCGGATCTGTTTCGCATTGAGCAGTATGTGCAGATGGTGCTGATGTTTTTGCGGCTGGACGCGCCGAGCACCGACTATCTGATTCGGTCATATGAGCTGGATGATATTGTGAAGCAGGCGGTTCGGAGGTTCGCAGGAGAATTTATCAACCGCAAGCTGACGCTGCACTACGAGCCGCTGCATGCGACGGTGGTGACGGATGAAAAATGGCTGTGCTTTGTGATCGAGCAGATCCTGTCCAACGCGCTGAAATATACGCCCGCGGGCAGCATCACAATTTCTCTTCTGCCGCCGAAGAGGCTTTGCATCCGCGATACGGGAATCGGCATCGCGCCGGAGGATCTGCCGCGCATTTTTGAAAACGGCTACACCGGGCGAAACGGACGGACGGACAAGCACGCAAGCGGGATCGGCCTGTATCTGTGCAGGCGCATCTGCAAGAACCTTGGGCACACCATCACCGCGCAGTCCGTTGTCGGAGAGGGCACGACGGTGATACTGGATTTGACGCAGGACACCATGAAGCCGGAATAAATTCTTACAAAACTGTTAGATTTGCGAGGGGATTTGTAAGCCGATTCGATGGCGAAGCAAATCCCTTTTTGCTATGATGGAGACAGAAATGCCAAAGGAGGATTTTTGTAATGAGTATTCTGGAAGTGAAGGGCGTTCAAAAAATCTATACGACCCGTTTCGGCGGAAACAAGGTGGAGGCGCTGAAAAATGTTCATTTCAGCGTGGAGAGCGGGGAATTTATCGCCATTATGGGCGAATCCGGCTCCGGCAAGACGACGCTGCTCAACATTCTCGCCGCACTGGATCGCCCAACCGCGGGGACGGTTGTGCTGGACGGTCAGGATCTGTCGCAGATCCGCGAGGCGCAGGCGGCGGCGTTTCGGCGGGATAACCTCGGCTTTGTCTTTCAGGAATTTAATCTATTGGACACGTTTTCCATCGAGGACAACATCTATCTGCCGCTGGTTCTGGCGGGCAAGCCCCACGCAGAAATGCAGGCACGCCTGCGTCCCATTGCCGCTCAGCTCGGTATCACGGAGCTGCTGAAAAAGTATCCGTATGAGGTGTCCGGCGGGCAAAAGCAGCGCGCCGCCGTTGCCAGAGCCCTGATCACCCGACCCAAGCTGATTTTGGCAGACGAGCCGACCGGTGCGCTGGATTCCAAGGCGACGGATGAGCTGTTGCAGCTCTTCTGTGAGATCAACCGAACGGGGCAGACGGTGCTGATGGTGACGCACTCGGTCAAGGCGGCAAGCCGCGCCGGACGCGTGCTGTTTATCAAGGACGGTGAGGTGTTTCATCAGATTTTCCGTGGAGAGCACTCCGATGAGCAGCTGTATCAGATGATATCCGATACGCTGACGCTGCTGGCGACGGGAGGCGATGGAAAATGAAGCAACACTATTATCCCAAGCTTGCGGCAGATGCCATTCGGAAAAACAGACGCCTGTATCTGCCGTATATTTTGACCGGCAGCCTGATGGTCATGATGTTTTACATCATGTGCTTTCTGTCAAAATCGCCCACGGTGCGAGAAATTCCCGGGGGCGACACACTGTCCATGATTCTCCCCATGGGCATCGGGGTGATCGGCTTTTTCTCGTTTCTGTTTCTGTTTTATTCCCATTCGTTTTTGCACCGTCAGCGCAACCGGGAGCTGGGGCTGTATAACATTCTCGGCATGGACAAGCGGAATATCAGCCGGATTATGCTGTGGGAGTCCTTGATTGTCAGCGGCTTTGCGATCACATTCGGTCTGATTTTGGGTATTGCGCTGTCCAAGGCGGCGGAGCTGGCACTATTGAATTTGGTGCAGGCGGAGGTGACCGATCAGGTCGCACTTGACGGCGGTGCGGTGCTTTTGACAGCGGCGGTATACGAGGGGATCTAT
>DBGFNI010000154.1:0-6501 GCA_048527645.1 Eubacteriales bacterium
GATTCTGCCGCCCGAGCCGCTCCAGCCGGTCCATGATCTGATGCAGGCGCGCAATCTGACCTTCATGCAGCGCTTTCTCACTGTTGCGCATCTGTGCGCCCGGATTCTTCTCAATGTACACGCTGCTTACGTCTTCTACGATCCACTGCCATTCCGCGCCGCCTTCCGCATCGGAAATCTCTCGCATGAGCCGGGCAAGATTTTCCTCCCGCTGACCGAACACATGCAGAGAAAACGCGCGGTCAAATGCATCCGTCAGGGGCTGCTCGCCGGCATTCCAGCCGCGCTCCGCACCCATCGCAAGACCGAGCATCGCGCCGGTTAAAGAACAGATGTTGGCATAGTCGCCCCAGTTGGTATTGAGAAAGCCCACCGCGCCATACCGGTGTCCCAGCGCCGACATCTGCGCGATGTTGGGCGCCGCCGCCCGATCATATCCGACCATATGGTTCCAGGTTGTTGTGCCGGGGCAGACATACTGGATGCAATGATATTTCTGAAAGGTTTGAAAGGTCTTTTCCGACGGATCGGGGTCATACCCCCAGTTGAGCATAATCACGCCGTCGGGCAGTTCGGGAATCTTTTCCGGGTGATGCAAAACAATGTCGCCCCACATCATCACTTGCTTGCCGTGGGACTGGACGTGGCGAATAATCTCCGAAACAAAGCGGAAATACAAATCTCCCGGCTCCTTGCCCCGGTTTCTGCCGTGGCAAAGGTCATTGGTCTCATCGCAGCAAATGTTGAATTTATCAGAGCGGCAAAGCCCGATGTATTGATCGATCATGGAAAACACGGTCTTGAGCGATTCGGGATTGGAGGCGTCAATGGTGTGCCGCGCCATCTTTTCAATCCAATAATGACGTTGCGGCTCAAAATTCTCCAGCTCGCACAGATGACGGTATTTGTCACTCTGCAAAAGGTTATACAAATGGCCGAAGCAGGACAGCGAGGGCACCAGCTCCACAAAATGCTCCCAGCAATATTCATCCAGTTCCAGAATTTCCTCCGCCGAGAGCACCTCCTGCTGCGTCATCACGCCGTCAAGCTCGACAAAGTCGTAGGCGTCCTCCACATACAACTGCAAGGAATTGATCTTCCAATATGCCAGCTGATCGCACAGCTCCTTGAGCGTTTGCAGCGTGGAAACGCGTCCGCGCGCCACATCGTGATAAACGCCGCGATACGCAAAGTCCGGTTCGTCCTTTACACGGCACGCGGGCAGCGTCAGACTGTTTGCCGCGGCGATCATCTGCCGCAGGGTCTGAATGGCGTAATACGCACCGGGCAGTCCGCTGCCGCACAGCGTGATCTGCTCCTGCGAAAGAGAAAGTGTGTATGCCTCGCTCTGCTCGTCCTGTGCCGTGATGAAAATGTCACCCGGCGCCGGCTCCTGCCGTTGATATACCGTGACAAAGCATTGGCTCAACGCCTCGATTTCGCGGCGCAGCACATGCGCCGCCCGCACAATTCGCTCATCGCACGATGTGCTCACCGTGATACAGCGGCCGGCAAGTGAAACCTCCCCGTCGGTCAGGTCATAATGCTTGGGAGTTGGAATGATTGGCAACATGTTTTGTTCCTCCGTCATACAAAATCAAAAGGAGGTTACATCTGACGATATAACCTCCTTCGTTTTTCAACCGATTGTCAGTCAGCAGCGATCACGCTGACACGTTTTCTGTTGTTCTTGGTGCGCTCAAATTTCACAACGCCGTCCACCAAAGCAAACAGTGTGTCATCCGAGCCCTTCCCGACATTGGTGCCGGGGTGCACATTGGTGCCTCTCTGCCGGATAATGATGTTGCCGGCGGTGACGCTCTGGCCGTCGCTCTTCTTCACGCCCAGTCTCTGTGCGTTACTGTCACGGCCGTTTTTCGTGGAACCAACGCCTTTTTTGTGTGCAAAAAACTGCAAGCCTAATTTCAACATGAATACTTACCTCCCATAGTAATTGGTTTCGGACTGTCAGAAAACGCTTTCTCACATGTCCGAATCATCGCAATGCTTCTCCACAAGGGACACATCCAGATACTCGTAATAATCCTCAAGCAGCTCCATCAGCTGCAAATAATAACCGTAAAAGAGTCCGGATACCGCAAACCGCTTTGCTTCATCCGTCTCATACTGCGGCAGTGCGCTCTTGCAGCAAACCGTGACATCCGTGGTGCTTTCGTCCACCCGGTAGTCGATGTTTGCGGCGTATGAGACCTCTACGGTATTGATGACAAGCATGGACATGGCGGAAACGGCAGAACAGATAATATCGTCGCCGCTCTCGGCATATCCGGCGTGCCCGGATTCTTCAAAGCCCCAGAAGGCATCGCCCTGTCTGTAAAAAACAATTTTGATCATTGCGTTTCACTCCCATCCGTTCTGTTCGCCGGTGCTTGAGTGAAAGGCGGCGATCACAGGCTGATCTTCTCGATCTGAACGCGCGTATAAGGCTGTCTGTGACCGATTTTCTTCTTTTCACCCTTTTTGGGCTTGTACTTCATCACGTAGATCTTCTTGCCCTTGCCGTTCTTCACAACGCTGGCAGAAACGCTTGCGCCTGCGACAACAGGCTGTCCCACGGTGAACTTTTCCCCATCGGATACGGCATAAACCTTGTCAAATGTTACGGTGTCGCCCTCGTTTGCGTCCAACTTTTCGACGAAAACGATGTCACCCTCCTGCACTTTGTACTGCTTTCCGCCGGTTTCGATAATTGCAAACACGAAAAGCACCTCTCTTTCTGATAAGTCTCGCTAAGTCAGGCAGCAAGGAAGCATTTTCCCCGCATTTTCGGTCGCCTGACATCATGCGGCATAATATTCTACCACGTTCCTATCTTGTTTGTCAAGCACTTTTTGAATATTTTTCCGATTTTCCGAAACAAGTGCTTCCATCATGCCAGCGCGGTTTTGATGCGGTCGTACACACGCCGCGCCTCCTCGATGCTCTCTGCCTTGGCGCCGATGACGATGTTGCGCTTTTTCGGCACCTCGCCGCCAAGCAGCCGTTCCAGCCAGGGGCCGTTGCCGGGATCGTTGGACCAATCGCAGAAAAACAGCGATACCTCGCGCGGCGCCATCTCACACACCTGCATGATATCGTGATATTGCAGATCCATCTCAAGATTGGTCAGCCCCTTGAGACGGAAAATATCCGGGAGAACCTCACCGTAGCTGCCGCAGTAATGAATCCGCCCCATGCCGACGCCCTGCAAAAAGCGCTCATCCGCCTGCATGATATAATCGCGGTACAGATCGGGAGAGACAAACTGCAGCGAGCAGTTGCACATTCTCGCGCCCCCGCGCCAGAGCCCGCCGCTGTCATAGAACCACAGCGGATCGTCGGAAATGTCGCGCTTGACATAACGGATCCAGTCAATCATAAAGTCCGCAACCTTGTCCAGCAGCACGCGCACCGCCTCCGGGTCGTCAAAAAAGTCGAAGAGAATATCGTTGCCCCGCAGCAGGTGCGCCGTGTTGAACGGACCCTGCACATCGGGATGGCGAATCACGGTATCTGCGGGAAGATGCTCCAGAAAATACTGATGAAACGCATCCACCTTCGGCATCCAGCCCGCCGTCATCGGCGGCTTTTCCAGCGCGTATGCATCTGACGCCTGATGCAGCACCGCCCCGCCGCAGCAAGGAGGGCTGTCCTGCATGATGTGCATCGGGCAACCGTACGAGGTTAAAAAAGCCGCAACAAAATTTATCGCAAGCAGCCGGCAGAACCGACATGCGGTTTTGTCCGGCTGTTTTGCGTTTTGTCAGGCGGCGTACAGATAGTAGGTATGCTTTTCATCCCCGCAATGGAAGCGCACGGACAGCTCCCTGCCGGAGAAGGCAAAGGTCCCCTCCCATGTCTGCCCGGACTCGTCCGTAATCTCAAGGGAAAGCGCACCGTCCTCCCCGATCTCGCAATTGCTTGCTGTGAGCATGCCCTCCGGGGTCATCTGCTCGTTTGCGCAACGCAGCGTGATCTGATCGCCCGCCAGCACATAATCCACCTTCATGGTGTAGTTGCCGTGATACGCCGCCTCGAATGCGCCGAGATATTTTTCGTATGTTTGTGCAAAGCCGTCAAGCTGCTCCTGCAGCGCCGTGACCGGCGCAATATCCGAGAGCGCCTCATATGCCGTGCCGTCCAGCGCCCGCAGTGCTGTGAAGTCGCCGAGCGCGGCATTTTGCGCCGCGTCAAGATATGCGAGCAACAGTTTCACCTCAGCGCGGCTTCCATCCAGAGCGGCATATGCGTCGAGCGCGTCGCGCGCCGATGCAAAATTCCCCGCGCGCAGCTGCGCCACGCCCTGCTGATAGTAGCAGTTTTCGAGCAGCGTTTCACTTTCCTTCCAATCGCCGAGCACGCGCAGCATTTCAATTGCTTCCTCATATTTTCCCCGGTCGGCAAGCTTTTCTGCCAGCAAATACTCACATTCGCGAAGCTGCTCAGAGACCTGCACACCCTCTGCTGCTAAAGCCTGCAATGCGGCACGCGCATCTTCATAGTACCCTTGATCGATCAGCTGCTGCGCCGCCAGAATCTCGCATTGCGTGATATTGTCCTCCACGCCCCAGATGCCCGGCACCTGACGATACAGCTTGCGCGCCTCGGTATAATTCTCTGCCCGAAACATTTTGTTCGCCTGCACATACTTGGGCAGCGGCACCAGCACCAATTGCCACAGCAGAATCAGAACCAAAGCCCCCAGCAGCGCAATCGGAACCCAGGTAAACACACGAACCGTCACCGACCGGCGGCGCGCCGCTGAGTCCCGCTCGCCGCCGGATGCGGCTTTTCCGTTCTTCCGTTCCGCGCCTGCCGCGCGTTTTCTGTCTTTTTTCTCCGCCGGCGTGTCCGCTTGCTCTTCATTCTGTCCGGGCACGGAAAACGGATCTGTGTACTCCTCCGTCACCTCATGCGCACGCCCGCCCGCATCGGAAAAATATGCGTCTGCCTGTGCGGCGGTCATTTCTTTGTTCTGCTTTGCTTTTGCCTGTGCGGCATCGCCGTGGTCGCTGAGCGACTCCAAAAAAGCGTCAAAGTCATCCTCCTCCGGCATCTGCTGTGCGCTTTGCGCCGGCGGTTCCTCCGTCTGCGTCAGGGCGCGCCACGCGTCCTGGGCGCGCTGCCGCGTCTCCTTTTCCCGCAGCAGTTGCTCGATCGCTTCCACCTGCGCCATATAGCGGCGCGCCGTCTCATACTGCGCCGGATCGCCGCCTTCTCGGATCTGTGCCACCTGCCGGATCCGTTTTTTCTTCAGCTGTTCCAGTTCCGCTGAAGAAATGTTTCTGCCGCGCAGCTGCTCATAATAGGTCTTCTTCATTTTTTCAACTTCACTGACAGGCGTCTGTTCCATAGTTACGCATCCTTTCCCTTCTCAAACAGTTTTTCACACGCCGCACGGTCAAACCGATATACCCGGTTGCAGAAATGGCAGCGCACCTCCACCTGACCCTGCTCGGCAAGAATATCCTCTACCTCGGCTTTGCCCAGTCCCCGAATCACATTGCGAATGCGCTGTTCGCTGCAATCGCAGCGGTACGCCACGGGGAGCTCATCAAACACATCGAAAGGAATATCCCGGCACGCCAGCGCCATTACGTCCAAAACGGTTTTTCCCTGCGCAAACTGCGCGGAGAGATTGGTCAGCAGGGGAATATTCTTCTCAAACTGTGCCGCCGTCTGCTCCGCCGCAAAGGGCAGCATCTGAATCATCACGCCCCCGGCGCCGGCACACTTGCCGTCTGTCCCGACCAAGACCCCCAGCGCACACGCCGTGGGAATCTGCTCGCTTACCGCAAAATAATTGGTCACATCCTCCGCGATTTCTCCCGAGACAATATCCATCGTGCCCGACCACGGCTCACCCATGCCCATATCCTTGATCACCTGCATGCTGCCCCGCCCCACCGCGGCGCCGACATTCAGTTTTCCGTCCGCGCGCAGGGGCAGATCCACATACGGGTTGCCGATGCAGCCCTTTACATTGCCCGCGTAATCGGACACGGCGAGAATCGTTCCCGCCGGGCCGTCGCCGGCGAAACGCAGCGTTAAGCTGTTGTCCTTGTCCTTGAGCATGCTCCCCATCATGGAGGCGGCGGTCAGCACGCGCCCAAGCGCCGCGGAGGCGGTCGGCGCGGTATGATGCAGGGCGATGGCGTCGTTGACAATCTGCGTGGATTGCAGCACAAAGATCCGCGCTGAGCCGTCTGTGCTCATGGCGCGCAGCATCGTGGATGCCTGCCGGTTTGTTTTGATTTCTGTTTCTCGGTTGGTTCCCATTTTTTCTCCCGTTTTTTGGTTTATCCTTTTTGACAAATATAATAGTGCCGCTCGTCCTGCTCACCCGCGGGCGTACCCGCAAAGTCCGAAACGCATGCGCACACGGTAAAGCCCGCCTGCAAAAGCAAGCGGCGAAGCGTCCTTGCGCTCCACGCCCGCTCCCGCTGCATCTCCAGCATGCGTGTGTATCGGCCGTCCGTTCCGCGGACAAAGAAATTCAAA
>DBGFNI010000155.1:0-5323 GCA_048527645.1 Eubacteriales bacterium
TGGAATTGTTTTATAACTGTGAGCAAGTTGCAGAACGGTACGGTGTAAAGATCAGCACAGTTTGGTCTTGGATTCGAGACAGAAAGCTCAAAGCAGTAAAGATCGGGAAGAGTTATCGGGTGAGAGAGTCTGATATGGTTGCTTTTGAAGAAAAGAATTCCACAAAAGAAGAACCTTGCAATGTTTCTGATCGATGAAATATTCTTCGAGAAGCAAAAAAAACAGAAAACGGAAGTGAAAGGGCTGAAAACGGTGAGAGGAAGGAGAACGGGGCGGCTGACGCCGGAGCAGGCGGCGCGAATTATGGGTGTTACCACAAGATTTGTGCATATGGGCTTGCAGTGCGGAAAGCTGCATTTCGGATATGCGATGCACACGTCGCCGAAGCGGTGGACGTATTTTATCAGTGCTGCAAAGTTTGAAGAGGAAACGGGGCTACAGGTGCCGCAGGAAATTTTGGACGAGAATGCCGCGCCGGAAGGTGCATGCGTTGCGCCGTCGGCAATGTGAAGAAAAAAACGGGATTTGAGTGCATATACTGTTGAAAAAGAGAGAAAGGTGCGAAAGAAATGGCAGAAGCCAAGAAGAAATGCGAATCCTCGGAGAAAAAGAGAAAAGAGCGGGGAGGGCACTACGATGTGGTGTGTTTTCTGGAACGACCGGACGGGACGGCAGTGCCGTTTGACGAGCTGACGCCGGAGGAGGTCGCCGATTGGAAAGCAAAAATGAGTGAGCGGCTATGCAGGGTGATGTCGCGGTATTACGCGCAGCATCCGGAAGAATACGAGCGGCTGGAATCTCTGGAATAAAAGAATTTGAAAGAACCAGGGACGGAAAAGGAGCAGGATATGAAAAAGGGACGGAGAAGGATTTACTTAACGAAGATTCGGCAATTGAGCGGGTACAGCAACCGGGAGATGGGAGAGCAGCTTGGAATCGGCAAGGACGCGTATCACGCGCTGGAGACCGGGCGGGTGCGGGAGCTGGACGCGGAGATCGCGGTGCGGATTGCAATGGTGATTGTGAACCGATGTGTGGTCGGGTATGGGACAAAATACGAATATGTAACCATGGAAGTGATCAACGACGAGCTGATGTACCGCTCGAACCTCATAAAGGCGGCGCGGCTGCGGGAGAAACGGAGCAGAAAGGAAGCACAAGAAACATGACGTGCAAAGAGGCGCTGGAGGCGTGGGAGCAAGGAAAGCCGGTGATCGCGCGGGAGCCGGGGACGCTTCGGGAGGAGCGGTACGACTGCATCAGCGCGGTATGCTACTGCATGGAGCACGGGCGGCGGGTGATGTATCTCGATTTACAGCAGGAAGGGAAGCCTTCCATGGCGGCACGTCCGGAGGATGTTTTTTTACAGGAGCAAAAGTTGCCGCAGCGCACGCCGGCGGAAGAGCGGTACCCGGAGCAGATGCTGGAATATGTGATTGTATCGGAGAACAGGAACCGATACGGCATCGAGGCGCGTCTGAACGGAGAGGCGGTGGCGAACTATGACGGATACATCAGCGGGGACTGCTTTCGGCTGTATCCGACGTGGCCGCAGCCAAAGCGGGGGGCGTATGCAGCTCCGCGGATGATCTCCCAGCAGATGGTACGCAGCGGCGGGAAAGGAGCGGTGTAAAAATGACACAGGAGGAAGCGGTGCAGCTGATGAAGGAGCAGGCGCCGGTGCAATACCGCATGAATACTGGCAGACGGGTGATGAAATATCGGCGGATTGTACAGATGCGCTTTTTCAAAAAGGATGGTGAAACGTGTCTGTCGTTAAAGATGGAGGATTACAACGGTCAAAGCTTCACATGGGCAGATGTACGTGACGTAGAAAAGGCGGACGGAAACGCGGAAAAAGAGGAGGAAACGAAGGATGCAGGAGAAGATCGGAAAGAAGACGGTGCAGGGCAATGCGCAACAGGCGGCGTATGAAAGCAGTCTGCGACTGTTAAGAGAACTGGAAAAGGAGCAGCGGGCGCAAATCGCGCAGCTGGGGCGGCGTGTGCGTCAGTTGGACGAGGAATTGGAGCAGACGGCGAAGACAAACGAGCTATTGTGGGCGGTGATCGGATATCTTGCACGGGAATGCGGAGGCGGAATGAATCTAAACCTGCGGGATGTGAAGGATCACAGCCGGCGATACGGCGTTTCGGCGCAGGCGGGTCGGAACATCGGCGGGGATATGCTGATGCAGATTCATATTTTCCCGAAGCGGGAATGATGATACGGTCACGGAAGGCACATCGGACAGAGATTTTATGTAATGAAAGAGAAAGGAAAAAAACAGCATGAAGGTAAACAAGGAATTTGAAGGGCTGATACAGAAGGAAAACGGTGATTATGTTCTGAAAGGCGATCTGATTTCAGAAGAAAGCATTGAAATTGATCTGGATGACCGTCTGTTTGTTCGTGGATCCGTTATTTCCAAAATGTCTATCAAAGTTGGAAGAACTTTGATTGCCAGTGATGGCATTAAAGCCGGTAGGGGTATTATAGCCGGTTGTGGCATCAAAGCCGGTGGGGGTATTGAAGCCGGTGAGGGCATCAAAGCCGGTGAGGGCATCGAAGCCGGTTGGGGCATCAAAGCCGATTGTGGCATCGAAGCCGGTGAGGGCATCGAAGCCGGGTCTTTTATTCAGGTTGAAAAGCGGATCTTTGCAGGTGTGTCGGTATATGGCACCGTTGAAAGCTGCAAGAAGACCATCACTTGTGCGGAATTGCGAAAAGGTGAAATCTGCTACGGTGATCTGATCCTGACCGACAATCAAAATGCGGAAAAGGAGACGGAAGATGCACGGACATAGGGCATATTTGCGGAGGCGGATGGCGGTTTGCGCGGTATTTGAGACAACGGGGGCGCTGACGCCGATGCGGATTCGGACGGATGACGGCTGGAAGCCGATCACGCATGTGAAGCGGGGCAATGTGCCGCGGATGATCCGCGGGATTGCGACGGACGTCTATGCGGTATGGGTGGAAGGCTATGAAAGCGAGCTATATTTTGACGCGCGGGCGGGGGTATGGTTTTCGCTCGAGAAAGTAAAGGAGGAGGAAGAGGCATGAAAAAGATGATTGTTTGCGGGGAGGACGGGAGCTTTTGCCTTGCAGAGGGGGCGCGTGCAGACGCGGCGCTGCGCAAGCTGATGGCATATGAGCGGATCGGACTGTAGCCGGAGGAGCTGGAGATCCTTCTGGGAGAGGAGCGACCCGCCTATCAGACGCGCATCCAAAAGCTGCGGCGTGCGGAAATGCACAAGGTGGCAGCGCTGCTGAATGACGAGTGGTGTATGCATTGCTGCACCGGGGAATACTGCGTCTGCGCGGAGCTGGACGGGGACGGACAGCCAACCGGCGGATGCAGCTCGGACAATCACAACGAGGATTGTTTGATTGCAATCATGAGATATCTGACCGATTGGGGGAATTTAGAATGAGTGCAAAAGAAAAAGATGAGGCGCGATACATGACGGATGAAGAAATCGTGATAAATTACCGGGAGGCGAAAAACAAGCGGGACCAGGTGGAAATCCTTGCCGATCTCAACTGCATGAGCCGGGAAGAGATCATACAGATTCTGAAAGATGGCGGAATCAAGCAGCAGGAGCTGCCGCGAAACCGCGGGGAAAAGAAAGCGGAGGCGGAAAAAACAGCGAAAAAGAAAAAAGAAAAGCCGGAGATACGGACGGTTGCGGAGCGTTTGGAGGAAGAAGAGCGGGAAAAGAGAAAAGCCGGAAAGGCTGCTGTGCCGCGCATTTTGGACTCCGGGGAGCGGACGGAATTTGCGAGCGGGGCGGTGCGTGACACGGCACGCGGGAAAGGGCGGTGCGATCTGCTGCCGTTGGACGTCTGCGCGTGTCTGATGGACTGCGACCCGGTGCTGGTGCAGCTGCAACGGTTCTTTTATGAAAAGCAGCGCGATGCGCTGTGGGTGCTGCTGCGGGAGGTAAGTGAACCGGCATTCGGGCTTTTTCGCGGCATGGCGGACATGCTTTTGGAAGTGGCGGTACACTTTGAGGACGGCGAGAGAAACTGGGAAAAGGGCATCCCGATTGCGCGGTATGTAGACAGTGCAGTGCGGCATTATCTGAAATGGAAGAGAGGGGACACGGACGAGCGGCACGACCGTGCGTTTGTGTGGAATATTCTGTGCATGGCCCGGCAGGCGCGGCGGGAAAACTGGTACGGCGCGTGATTGCGGGACGGAAAAGGAGAAGCGGGCATGAAGGCGATCGGAAAGCGGCTGGGGTACCTGGAGGGGATGCGGAAATATCAGGCGGCGGTGATTATGCTGCTGATCGGGACATTTCGCCGGGAATTTGAAAAATATGCGACGATGCCGATGGTGACGGGGCTATACATCCACATGCAGAATGTGATTGTCCATTATGCGGACTATGATGCGGACGAGGTTGGAAAACAGCAGGCGGACGTGGAGAAGATGGACCGTGGCATGGAGGAATATTTTGCTTCGGAGGGCATTTCGCTCCGGGGGTTGCCGGCGATCGAATGTGCGGACGACAGAAACTGGGGGATGATCGCGCGGCGGTGCTTATATGCGGCGATGATTGCGCTGCATGAGATTCGTGGCTTACGCTTCGGGGAGGCACGTTTGCGGCGATATGCGCAGTGCTTTATCGCAGAATTGAACGGGAACCCGGAGCGGTACCGCCCTGCGATCGGGCAGCCGGTGCGGCAGGCGGAGGTGCTTTTGGAGGCGCTGGGGGAGCAGCTGCGGAGCACAGGTCTTGAGATGGAATACACCTACGGGCGGCTGCGGTTATGCAACGCGAAGGCGCACAAGGTGCGTGTGGTGGAATCGGACGTGGAGGTGACAGCGGAGCTGATCCGGGAGAAGCTGGCTGCGTTCGGGCTGCAATATGATGAAACGGTGGGGGAGCAAGGATGACACGGTATATCGATATCAGTCCATACGAAGATTGCAAAATGGTATTGCATGCGGAGGATTCCGGTGTTTTCGTGAAAGATATTCCAACCGCAGATGTGGTGGAAGCGGTACGGTGCAAGGATTGCATATTTTGCGAAGATTTCGGGATGTCAGGCTTATTTTGCAATCATCCGGACGATCGAAATCCGGTCGGATGCCGTCCGGACGATTTCTGCAGTGACGGAGAAAGAAAGGACGGTGAGACTTGATAAATGGAATTGTTGGAATTTAAAAATAAAATGTTGAAGCTCTGCGGAGTGTCCGAAATTGGAGATATTGGCGATATACTTATGACGGCGGTTTTGAAATACGATATTGATTTTTTTGAAAAATACAATTTGATTGTTGATGATAGTAAAGATTGGCTTCAAGCGT
>DBGFNI010000156.1:0-13120 GCA_048527645.1 Eubacteriales bacterium
TATTGTCCGCGTATTTGACTTTTCGGTAATAATACAGTATAATATATGAAGGTATTCTATATTGCGATTCTATCAATTTCGGAGGAACATATCATGGAGATTTTGAACGAATTGAAAAAAACATATCAGGCAGCAGCTGACAAGACCACCGAAGTTGCCGGCAACCTGACGGAAAACGCAAAGCTGCGTTATCAGATCGGCACGCTGAACACCCGGATCAAGGTCGTCTTTCGCAAGATCGGCGCATTGGTGTACGACGCCTATCAGAACGGTGCGGAGCACACGGAGCAGGTCGAGCAGCTGTGCGCCGATGTGTCGCAGCTGCAGCAGGCGCGCGATGCCTATCAAGAGCAATTACTCGCCCTGCAAAAATCAAAAAAATGTCCCGTCTGCCGGAGCGTAACGGAGCAGGAAAATGCATTTTGCCCCAAGTGCGGCGCCGCTTTCCCGCAGGCAGGTGCGGAAGCGAAAAAAGCAGAAGCCGCCGCAGAACCGGATGAATTTGCCGCGGATACAGCCCCTACCGATCCGCAATAACCCCTGAACACACAGCAAAGGAACTAACACAACGGCATGGTATTGATTCAAGCAGACCATCTTTCGCTGGAAATCGGCGATCGCATGATTTTATCTGACATCTCCTTTCGGCTGGCAGAGGGAGAAAAAATGGGCATTGTCGGCGTCAACGGCGCGGGAAAATCCACCCTGCTCCATCTCATTGACGGCACGATGACCCCGACCGGAGGCACACTGGCGGTCGCGCACGGCAAAACCGTGGGCATCCTAAAGCAAAACGACGCACTGGACTCCGAGCGATGCGTGCTGGAGGAGATGCTGCGCGCGTTTTCCGCCCTGACGGAAATGGAGCAGCGCATGGCGCGCATGGAGGAGCAAATGCGTGCAGCCGACGTGCAAAATGGCCCGGAACAGCTCAGCCGCCTCGCTGCATCATACGCCGCCCTGTCCGAGCAATATCGGGAGGCGGGGGGACTGACCTATCAAAGCCGCACCCGCTCCATGCTGCAGCATATGGGATTTGATCAAGCCTGCTGGGATATGCCGGTCAGCGCGCTGAGCGGCGGGCAGAAAACCCGCCTTGCCCTGGTGCGCCTGCTGCTGACGGAGCCGGATATTCTTTTACTGGATGAGCCCACCAACCATCTGGACACTGACAGTCTGGAGTGGCTGGAGAATTATTTGCACAGCTACCGCAAGGCGCTGCTCGTCATCTCTCACGACCGGTATTTTCTCGATCAGACCGTATCGGGCATTCTGCACATTGAATACGGCGTCGGAAAGACCTACAACGGCAACTATTCCGCATTCGTCTCGCAGATGGAAAAGGATCGCGAAATCGCGGAAAAGCATTATCAGAACCAACAAAAAGAAATCCGGCGGATCGAAGAATATATCGCGCAGCAAAAGCGCTGGAACCGCGAGCGCAATATCATCGCGGCGGAAAGCAGGCAAAAGGCGCTGGACCGCATGGAAAAGCTCGAAAAGCCCAAGGATGCGCCCGCCGGCATACAATTTCAGTTCACCGCCGGTGCAAACAGCGGCAACGATGTTCTGTATCTGGACAATCTCTCCATGGCATACGGCGCAAAGCCCCTCTTTGAAGCGCTCAGTGCCGTTGTCAAGCGCGGAGAGCGTCTCTTTGTGTGCGGACCCAACGGCTGCGGAAAATCCACACTGCTCAAGATCATCGCCCAAAAAATCCCGCCGGACAGCGGCGAGGTGATTTGGGGCAGCCGGGTCAAGGTCGGATATTACGATCAGGAGCAGCAACAGCTGCACGACAGCGACACGGTGCTGCAAGCGCTGTGGGACGGATATGAAGAAATCAGCCAGACCAAAATCCGCTCCGTGCTGGCACAATTCCGTTTTTTTGCCCAAGACATGGAAAAAACCGTGCGGGTGCTCAGCGGCGGGGAAAAAGCACGTTTGGCGCTCGCGCGTCTGGTGCTGTCTGACTGCAACCTTTTGATCCTAGACGAGCCGACCAACCATCTGGATATTCCCGCGCGCGAGGCGCTGGAGCAGGCGCTGGAAAGCTTCACCGGCACCATTCTCGCCGTATCGCACGACCGATACTTTATTCGCCGTCTTGCCACGCGTATCTTTGATCTTTCCGACACTAAAATGCGGGATTATCCGCTGGGATACGACGCATACCGGCAGGCAACGGCTGCCGTGTTGTCGGGGGCACAGACGCAAATTACCCCCGCGCAACCCGCCTCCGCGCAAAAGCAGCAGTATCTGCAAAACAAGCAGAACGCGGCACAGCGTCGGAAAACCGAACGCCGTTTGGAAAAAAACCGCGCGCGTGCGGCAGAACTGGAGGAACAGATCGCGCAGGTTGACCGAAAGAGTCAGGACGAGGCGATCAGCAGCGACTACATCGCGCTCTCCGCACTGGCAGAGGAAAAGGAGGCGCTGGAGGAGGCGCTTTTGGCGCTGTATGAGGAAGAGGAAGCGCTGACCGCAGCGCTTGCCGAGGAACGGTCAGAGGGATAAGTCAGCTTTTTTTCTCAAATCCGTGCAAAAAGCCGTCCATCGCGGGACTTGCCACGTCTCCTCCGATCACTTTTCCGTTGTAGACCAGCAGCGTGAGATATACCTGTCCGCTGTAATCCGGATAATTCAGTATCTGATAGACATACCGCTCCGCCGTCTTGCCCTTGTATTTTTCCAGATTCAGCCCCTGCGCCTGCTGAACGGCGTTGTAGCCGGCATAGGTTTTGTCAAAGACAGCGGGAATGATCACCTCATCTGCCTCCTCACTCTGCGCTGCGACCTCCCACCCAAACTGCCCGGCAAAGGCGATCCGCCCCTCCTGCGTGTCAGCCCCGGTATAAACAATTTTTCCGTTCTCGCGGATCAGCGCGGCAGATTCGTATGTGGGGACCAAGGCAAGCAGCGTCACCAGCGTCACCACCGACAGACAAATCACGCCGAAAAACCGCAGCGTCGTCATTCGCAATGAGCAAATATACATCGTTTCATTCTCCCGATACCTTTTTTTGTGATATATATGTATGCGGCGGGAGCGGAAAAGAATTCACAAAATTGATTGACACAGAAGATTTTTCCCATTATAATATAATTAGTTTGTATTGCCGACATTTCAAAAATAAGCTCTACTGACCGGAAGGACAATATCTGACATGAAAATCGAATGGAACAAAAAATACACCACTGTCGCAGTATACGCCGTCATCGTCCTGGTATGCAGTGCGCTGCTCGTGCTTGCCGGGCTTTATCTGCGTTCCATCGGGTCCTCCCTATCGAAGCTGTATGCATTGGTCAAGCCGTTGTTTTATGGCTTTGTCATTGCCTATCTGCTTCATCCGCTTCTCAACCTTTTGGAACGTCATATTTCCAAGCTCACCGATCGGAAAAAGCCGCACCGCAAGCTGACACGAGCCGTTTCGCTGGTTGCCACCTATCTGATTGTGCTCGCTGTTCTCAGCCTGTTTTTCTATACCGTCATCCCGCAAACCGTTGCCAGCTTTGAGGACCTGACGCAAAAAATCACAGATTACATCCCCGCCGCGCAGAAATTTATCACGCAAACGCTCAATTCCTCTGCGTTTTTCCAGGAGCAGATCGCGCGGCTGGAAAGCAGCCTGTCCGAGCTGCTGTCCAAATCGCTGGATCTGGTGCAATGGGTGACGCCCCATATCGTCCAGTATGCAACCAGCATCGTCGTCGAAACCACCAACTTTTTGATCGGGCTGGTGCTTTCAATCTATTTTCTTGCATCGAAAGAAAAGCTGCTTGCACAGACACGCAAGCTCATCAATGCAGTTTTCCCGCAGAAAAGCGTGGAAAAAATATATCATATTGCACAGCTGACACACAGCTCCTTCGGCGGCTTTATCATCGGCGCGCTGATTGACTCTCTGATCATCGGCATCCTTTGCCTGGTGCTTTGCGTCGTTTGCGGCATCCCGTATGCGCCGCTGGTCGCGCTGATTGTCGGCGTGACCAACATCATTCCCGTGTTCGGTCCGTTTATCGGCGCCATCCCCTCTGCCTTCATCGTGTTCATTTCCGACCCCGGCAAGCTGTTCTGGTTCATCCTTCTGATCTTCATCATTCAGCAGTTTGACGGCAACCTTTTGAAGCCTCTGGTTTGGGGCGACGCGGTGGGGTTGAGCGCGCTGTGGATGATTGTCGCAATCACCATCAGTGCCAGCGTCTTCGGCCTTGCCGGCATGATCATCGGCGTGCCCGCGTTCGGCGTCTTCTATGCTTTGGCAAAGGAATGGACAGAAGCGCGTCTGAGCAAGAAGTCTCTGCCGACCGACACCGCGGACTATTATGTCCATCCGGATGACGCCATACTGTTTCGCAGAAAAGAAAAGCGCTTCACACTGCGAAAACTGGCGCATGTGCCGCGCCGTTCTCTGCATCGGAAAAACAGCGCCGATCACGATGACGCTCCCTGAACGTGCTTTTTCACCCGACACATGTTTTTTGGCAAAAACTATTGACAGCCCGGCTCTGATATGCTATACTTGTAAAGCAATTTGCTTTACGGGCGCCCAAGCGAGGTTTTACCGATGCATGAGAAAGATCTGAACATCCTTGTTTTGTTTGATTTCTACGGTGACAGTTTGAAAGCACATCAAAAGAATATCATTGATTTGTACTACAATCACGATCTTTCCCTCTCTGAAATCGCAGAGGAGGTCGGCATTACGCGTCAGGGCGTGCGCGATACCCTCAAGCGCGGCGAGCAAACGCTGTGCGCGCTGGAGCAGCAGCTCGGTCTGGCAGCACGGTTTCGCCGGGCAAAAGAGCAGCTGGAACAGATCACGGACGCATTGCGTGAAATTCCGACCGATCAGCCGGAAAAAATTGCTGCAATCATTGACGCGTTACAGGCGCTTGAATTATAACTCTGCCGATTCAAAGAGAAAGGGGGCGGATACCGATGGGAATGTTTTCCGGCTTGTCAGACAAGCTGGCCGGCGCGATGAAAATCTTTAAAAACAAAGGCAAAATCACCGAGGCCGACGTCAAGGCCGGCATGCGGGAAATCAAGCTGGCACTTTTGGAAGCAGATGTCAACTTCAAAGTGGTCAAGGACTTCATCGGTAAAGTACAGCAGCGCTGTGTCGGCGCCGAAGTGCTGGAAAGTCTGGTTCCCTCCCAGCAAATTGTCAAAATTGTCAACGAAGAGCTCATCGCCCTGATGGGCGGCGAGAATGAGCGAATTCATTTTGCAAACCGTCCGCCGACCATGGTGATGATGGTCGGTCTGCAGGGCGCCGGTAAAACCACGCACTGCGCAAAACTGGCGCAAATGTTCAAAAAGCAGGGGAAGCGTCCGCTTCTGGTCGCCTGCGACGTATACCGTCCCGCTGCAATCAAGCAGTTACAGGTGGTCGGAGAACAAATCGGCGTGCCGGTGTTTTCCATGGAGGACAGCGTATCCCCGGTTACCATTGCCAAAGAGGGTCTGGCGCATGCCGTTCGGCACGGTCATGACATCGTCTTTTTCGATACCGCAGGCCGTTTGCACGTGGATGAAGCCATGATGGCGGAGCTGAAGGAGATCAAAGCGGAGATTTCTCCGCAGGAAATCCTGCTCGTTGTTGACGCCATGACCGGTCAGGACGCGGTTAACGTCGCTTCTTCTTTTAACGAAATGCTGGACATCACCGGCGTCGTCATGACAAAGCTCGACGGCGACACCCGAGGCGGTGCGGCGCTTTCGATCCGTTATGTCACCGGCAAACCGATCAAATTTGTCGGCACGGGAGAAAAGCTCGATATGATCGAGCCGTTTCATCCCGAGCGAATGGCGTCCCGTATTCTCGGCATGGGAGACGTGCTCTCGCTGATTGAAAAAGCGGAGCAGGCATATGACGACAAGCAGGCTGCGGAGCTGGAGCGCAAAATGCGCACCAACACCTTTGATTTGAACGACTTTATGGAACAGTTCCGTCAGGTGCGGAAAATGGGTTCCATCGAACAGCTGCTCTCCATGATCCCGGGGGTCAAGCCCTCGCAGATTGAGAACATCAATGTTGATGAGCGGCAGTTTGACCGTCTGGAGGCGATCATCCTGTCCATGACGCCGCAGGAACGGGCAAAGCCCGCCATCATCGCCGCCTCGCGCAAGCGCAGAATCGCCGCGGGCTGCGGGCAGAAGGTGGAGGATGTCAACCGTCTGCTCAAGCAATTTGATCAGATGCAGAAAATGATGAAGCAATTCAGCGGCAAAAAAGGCTTCGGCAAACGCAGAATGCGTTTTCCCGGCATGTAAAACAGGTTCACACATAAAACTAATATAAATTTTTGGAGGAAAGAACAATGGCAGTAAAAATCAGATTGAGAAGAATGGGCGCAAAGAAGGCTCCCTTTTACCGTGTAGTGGTTGCAGATTCCCGCTCTCCCCGTGACGGTCGTTTCATCGAGGAGATCGGATATTATAACCCGCTGACCGACCCTGCTGAAATCAAGATCGACGCAGAGAAGGCACAGGAATGGCTCAAGAAGGGTGCACAGCCCACCGATACCGTAAAGAGCCTGCTGAAAAAGTCCGACATCCTGAAATAATTTTCGATCGGAGTTAAACGCATGGTTGACTTGAACAAGGTTTTGTCCGACATTGCCAAAGCAATTGTGGAAAAGCCGGATGAGGTCAGCGTTACCGTGCTGGAGGACACCCCGCGTGAGCTGGTGCTGGAACTGAAGGTAGCACCCGGCGACATGGGCAAAGTCATCGGAAAGCACGGACGGATTGCCAAAGCGATCCGCATGATCATGAAATCCGCTTCCAACCTGACGGACAAACGGGTAATCGTTAAAATCAAATAAAAAACGGAGAAAAGCGGTGGGGATCTTCCCTCTGCTTTTCCTTTTTTCCGTTTCAATGTGTTTTTCAGAAAGGAATTTTTCATCGTGTCGGAACTTCATACATCCGCAATGTACGAGGAACTGGGGATCAGCGCCCCCGTTCTTTCCTTCGGGGAAGCCATCTCGGAAAAACTCCGCGATCGCTTTGCACAGATTGACCGCGTCGCGGAATACAATCAGCTCAAGGTGCTCTGTGCCATGCAGAAGAACCGCGTCAATGCCACGCATTTTGCGGCAAGCACCGGATACGGCTACAATGACGGCGGCAGAGAAACGCTGGAGCAGGTCTACGCCGACGCCTTTCACACGCAGGCGGCGCTGGTTCGGCCGCAGATCACCTGCGGTACACACGCTCTTGCCGTTGCACTCAGTGCCAATCTGCGTCCGGGTGACGAGCTGCTTTCTCCGGTGGGAAAGCCCTATGACACGCTGGAAGAAGTGATCGGCATCCGCCCCTCGCCGGGGTCGCTGGCAGAATACGGCGTGACCTACCGACAGGTAGATTTGCTGCCCGACGGCAGCTTTGACGCCGCGGGCATCCGCCGTGCTATCAACGACAAGACCCGGCTTGTCACCATTCAGCGCTCCAAGGGCTATCAGACCCGCCCTTCCCTTTCTGTTGCACAGATCGGAGAACTGATCGCGCTGGTCAAGAGCATCAAGCCGGATGTCCTCTGCATGGTCGATAACTGCTACGGCGAATTTGTGGAAACCACCGAGCCCTCCGACGTCGGCGCCGACATGATCGTCGGCTCGCTGATCAAGAATCCGGGCGGCGGTCTGGCGCCGATCGGCGGTTATATCTGCGGCACGAAAGAATGTGTCAATCAGTGCGCCTATCGGTTGAGCGCACCGGGGCTTGGGCAGGAGGTCGGCGCAAATTTAGGATTGTTGCCGTCCTTTTATCAAGGCTTTTTCCTGGCGCCCACCGTGGTCGCAGGAGCGCTGAAAGGCGCGATTTTCGCAGCGAATATCTATGAAACGCTCGGATTTGACGTCATCCCGAACGGCTCTGAGCCGCGCCATGACATTATCCAAGCAGTTTCGCTCGGCACAGCCGAAGGGCTGATTGCCTTTTGCGAGGGGATACAGGCAGCCGCCCCGGTTGACAGCTATGTGACCCCTGTCCCGTGGGCAATGCCGGGATATGACAGCGACGTCATTATGGCGGCGGGCAACTTTGTTCAGGGTTCTTCCATCGAGCTCTCCGCCGACGGTCCCCTCAAGCCCCCCTATGCCGCGTATTTTCAGGGGGGACTGACCTGGTATCACGCGAAAGCAGGGATCCTTTCCAGTTTGCAAAAGCTGTATGAAAAAGGGCTTGTTCGCCTGTAATCTTCCATGCCGCCGGCAGATCGCCGGCAACAGGCAAGTATTTTGAAAAAAGGAGGCTGCCATGACCGCCGTTGTCACCGATGTGCGATACCGTATGAGCGTTTCGGTCATACGCGATTTGTCCCGGGCGGGAATCCGCGTCATCGCCTGCGAGAGCGAAAGCTGCGTCAATGATCCCAAATCTCCGCCGCTCGGCTTCTTTTCCCGCTGCTGTGCACAGGCAGTGGCGCTGCCGCCGGAGCACTATTTTGACGCTTTGTACGCCCTCTGCGAGCAAACATATCGCGCCGAGGGCGAGAAGCCTGCGCTGCTCCCCGTCGGTGCGGCAACACAGGCGTTTTTGGCGCAGGATGAGGTCAGAAGCCGCTTTTCCGCTGTTGCGGGACTGTGCCTGCCGACCACACAACAGCTCGCACAGTTTAACGATAAATCCGCGGTGCATGAGTTGGCACGGCAGCTGGGTATTCCCGTCCCGAAAAGCGCCCGCGCTGACAGCGCCGCCGGGTGGGATCTCTATCCGTGTGTGGTGAAGCCGCTGTGCGGCGAGGCATTCCGCCTCACCGCTGCCCAGCGCTATATCATCGCGCAAAACCGTCAGCAGGCCGATGAGGCGATCCGCCATTTCATGCAAATCACCGGCGAGACACCACTGTTGCAGGAATATCTGCCGGGAGACGGCTACGGCTGCAGCGTCATGTGTCAAGACGGCAATATTGCCTGCTCCCTCGGCCATCACCGCCTGCGGGAATATCCTGTCAGCGGCGGTCCCTCCAGCTGCTGCGAATCGGTGCATGACACACGCATGCTGAAATATGCGGAACAAATGGTTCAAAAGACCGCTTACACCGGTCCCGCCATGTTTGAATTCAAAGCCGATGCGGCAGGACAGCCGCACCTGCTGGAAATCAATCCGCGCATCTGGGGCTCCTATCCCCTGACCCGCGCCGCGGGCAGCGGCATGAGCGCCGTGTGGTTTGCACTGGCATATAACGCCGGAAATCCCGCGTCACCGATCAATGATGTGGTCTCGGACGTGATCATCGGCAAAAAAATGCGCTTTTTCCCAAGCGATCTTGCGGCAGGCATTTCTTATATCCGCAAGGGGCAGCCGGCGCGCGGGCTCAAAGCCTTTCATCCGTTTTTGCGCGACGGGCTTTTCGAGTGGCGGGACATGATGCCCGCCCTGTGCTATTACCGTTCTCTGCTTGCGCGCCCCGCACCGAAGAAAACGAAAAAGGAGAAGCCGCATGATGAAGGTTGATTTTCATGTTCACTCCGTTTCCTCCGACGACGGGCTCTCTACCGTTGAGCAGCTTGCCGCGGCTGCCAAAAAGCGGGGACTTGACGCCATCTGCATCTGCGATCACAACCGCTTCACGCTGACGCAGACGCAATGTATTGACGGCGTCACCGTTTTTCCGGGATGTGAGTGCTCAACCGATCACGGACACATCCTCGCGCTGTTTTGCCGCGCACCGTTTAAATGGGAGCGAAAGCCTCTTCCCCGCGCGGCGGATATCATTCAAATAATCCACGAAAACGGCGGCATTGCCGTGCTTGCCCATCCGTATGAAAAGGCAAACGCGGATCCGGCGGCAATCTCTCCGCTGCCCGACGGCGTAGAGGTGTGTAACAGCCGTGCATATTTTCACAACCCCGCCGCAAATGACATGGCGCTGCAATTCGCCCGTCAGCACGGACTGGCACAATTCGGCGGCAGCGACGCCCACAGCGCCGCCGCCGTGGGCAATTGCTATACAGAAGTTTCCGCAGAAAAGCCGGAAGAAATTGAAAGCGCGGTGCGCCGCAGCGCATGCAGCGGCGTCAGGCTGCAGAACACGCCGCGCGTGCAAAAGGGTCTCTCTCAGCTCAAAAAAGCGCGCAACAGCCGTCGGCCGCTGCGCATACTCAAGGGCGTCTGCTATCTGTTTTATTGCCTGCTGCGCGATTTGTTTCGCATCTGATCCGGACAAACGCCGCTTTGCCGGCGGAAAAGCATATATAACGCATTGTGAGAAGCACTGCCCCGCCTTGGGCGCTGCTCGCCGCTTGCAATCATCTATGTCGCCGCAGGGCGGCTGAATGGAGGCTGTTATGTCACTGTTAACAAAAGGAATCGGTGCCGCAAAGAAAGTGAAGCACCGCCTGCGCGAGGTACAGCGCGCAGCGACACCTGTTTATCTCTCGCCGGTTTACCGCATAGAACGCGTGCGGACAGACAAGCGCGTCTGCGCCATGACCTTTGACGACGGCCCCTGCCGTTTGCCCGCGCAGCCCGGCGGCACCTGCCCGCTGACGGAGCAGTTGGCGCAAACGCTGGAAAAATTCGGCGCGCGGGGAACCTTTGACGTCGTCGGCGACACCTCCTCCAATTATCCGGATACCCCGGGCACACCGGGCAACGCCGACTGGGGCGGCGTCGCCTATGACCATTATCCCGACTTTCAAAAAGACGCCGAGGGCGGCGCCTTTCACTGCCCGGAGCTGATCGACCGTCTGCTGCGCGGCGGGCATGAGATCACCTCGCACACCTACTCGCATGTGCTTTTCGGCAAAAAGCCGTGGGTGTACGGAAAGCGGCATTATCTGGGTGATTTTGACCGCGTGGTCGCCGATCTGCAAAAACTCGACCAATTGCTCTCCCGGCAGTGGAACTACCGCATCCGTCTCTCGCGTCCCCCGCACTATGTGGACAAAATCGAAAAGGGACTGACGGCATATGACGCGTATGCGGTGTTGGGATACCAGTACATGGCGGCAAGCTTTGACGGTGCCGGATGGCTTCCTCTTTCAAGCTATGAGGCGGAAGTTCAGGCAACCTATCTCCCGCTGCGCGACGCGCTGGAAAAGAACGGCGACACGTTCTGTGGTCAGATCATCTTTCAAAAGGACGGATATAATATGGCGCGCCGCACCCCAGTCGCAGACGGACTGGAAAAGCAGTTGGAACTGCTGGATGCAAACGGCTATCAGGTTGTCACCGTTTCCGAGCTTTTGGCGCTCTCCCCCTTTGCCGATGTCGGTGAGAAAGACCCGATCTTCCCCGCTGCCAAAGCACTGCATGACGCCGATTTCTGCGTCACCTTCCGGGACGGAACCGTGCGTCCGCAGCAGCCTGTCACAATCGGTGAGTTGGCAATGATTATGTGGGGAAAGCAAAGCGTTGCGGCACGCATCGAGATGATTCGGAAAAAGCGACAAACGCCAAAAGGACTGCGCGCGACGCACCCTTACAGCGGCGCACTGTCCTATGCGCTGCAAGCGGGCTGTATGCAGCCGCAGGATCTCAAAAGCCTTGCAAAGCCGCTCACACGCAGTGTGTTCGACGCGTTTTGCCGGGAAAAATTCGGCGCATCCCCGTCCCTTGCCGAGACGGACGACATCTCCGACCGCCTCACCTGCTACACACAGCTTGCCGCCCTTGCAGGCAAAGCATAAAAATAACGGCTTGTACATGCGTACTGTACAAGCCGTTGCTTTATTTCGGATTCTCCTGCAAAAGCCTTTGCAGGCGGCGCACCGTCTGCTCAATGGAGCCGCTGCCGACGGCAAGGGTAAGATCGGCATACTTTTCATACAGCGGGGCGCGCTTTTGGAGCAGTGTCTCCAACGTTTCTCCCGCCTCCATCACGATCCCGCGCGTCGGCGCATTTTTCACCCGGCGCTTGAGCTGCGTGCTACCGAGTTTGAGATACACCACGGTGCCGAGTTTTTTCAGTTGTTCCATCGCCTCCGCGCCATATACCACGCTGCCGCCGGTCGCAATGACGCACCGCTCTGCCCAGAGGGCGGCAACCGTTTGATTCTCCAGCTCTAAAAAGCCGGCGGTTCCGCTTTGCTCGATGATTTGATACAGCTGCTTTCCCGCTTTCGCCTGAATCATCAGATCCGTATCAATAAAGCCGTATCCCAGCGCCTTGGCCAAAACCACGCCGACTGTGCTCTTGCCCGCGCCGGGCATCCCGATCAAAATGATATTGCTCATGCAACCCTCTGCCCTTTCCCGCCGCATTCCTGCCTAAGAAAAGCAGGACCGCCGCGCAGTCCTGCTCTTGTGCAAGTATTGTTTACTGCTCTGCGTCCTCCGCCTTGACATCAACCGAGCGCACCGCGCTCTTCAAAATACGGATTTTGGAGCATTCGCGGCTGGTCTCGATCACGCAGGTCTCCTCCTTGATGGAGACAACGCGCCCGATGATTCCGCCGATGGTCGTGATCTCGTCACCGACCGCCAAATTGTCTCGCATCTGCTGCACTTCTCTTTCCTGCTTTTTCTGCGAACGGGAAGAGAAAAACATAAAAGCGATCATGATAACCAGAATAATGATCATGGGAAGCATATCTTTCATTTCTTTGCACCTCCGAATATTTATTATCTTAATTATTATATCAACAGATCAAGCATGCGTCAAGTATAATTTGTTAACTTTTGTCATCCACGGCTTTGCGCACATGCTCGATTTCACACACATACATCCTGTGATAATCGTTTTCCTGATAGTTGCTCAGCAAAGAATCATCCAAAAAGCACGATTTTTTCAGGTCATCTTTGTACAATATCCGGCATTGCAGCACCAAACGCGCCTGCTCGAACCAGACATAGTCCCGCTCCCTCACCGGCTTTAATCCCGTTACCTCGCATTTATCAATCTGCCGCCCGCTTTTGGAGCCGCAGATGCGCAGCGCATCACGGCAAGACTCGTCAAAAAAGCTGAAGGTCAGCGCATTTGTGCTTTCCGCAAAGGAAAATGTATAGCGCTGCGGACGGATGAAACAAAACACCACATTTTTGTTCCACAGCACACCTGCACCGCCCCAGCTTGCCGTCATGGTGTTAAAACTGCCGTCCGGCTTTTGCGCCGTGACCAGCATCCAGTCGCTGCCGATCAACTTGAAAATATTTTCATCCATC
>DBGFNI010000157.1:0-8260 GCA_048527645.1 Eubacteriales bacterium
ATCATGGTCGTGATGATGTTCGTTGTCATGTTCGTGCTCGTGATCATGCCCATGTTCATGATCATGTTCATGATCATGTTCATGATCGTGTTCGTGCTCGTGCGTTGCGCAGCAGTCATCCTCCTCGTGATGATGCCCGCAAACCGGACAAAGCTCCATTTCCTTTAATAACTGCTGTGCCATATCGACAGAATGCTCCATTGCCGCAACAATCTGCATGGCGTCCAACTGCTCCCACGGCGTTGTAACGATTGCCGCTTTATCATTATAGCCGCGCAGCAGTTCGACTGTCGCTTGCAGTTTTTCCGCGGTGAGCAGCTGTGTTCTGGACAAAATCAGGCAATGTGCGTTTTTCACCTGATCCAGGAAAAACTCGCCGAAATTCTTTGCAAACATTTTGCATTTCACCGCATCAACAACAACGCTGAAGGTGTTCAGAACCGTGTTTTCATCCGTTACTGCCTGCACGGCGCGGATCACATCAGACAACTTCCCCACACCGGACGGCTCAATGATGACGCGCTGCGGCGCATACTGTGCAATCACATCGCGCAGCGCCGCCTGAAAGTCGCCGACCAGCGAACAGCAGATACACCCGGAATTCATCTCGGAAATTTGGACGCCGCTTTCTTTCAAAAAACCGCCGTCAATCCCGATTTCGCCGAACTCGTTTTCGATCAGGACGATTTTCTCATCTCCGTATGCGCCCTGCTCGAGCAGCTGCTTGATGAGTGTTGTTTTTCCGGCGCCTAAAAAGCCGGAAATGATATCAATTCTCGTCATATATCTCACCTGTTTCCTGAATATTTACCATATCATGCTAAACCGACCGAGGCGCAGAAGCGCAGAAACGCCGCGCGGCCCTCGTCCGTGCATTTATACACGCCGGCATCACACAGCACGCCGACAAAAACCTTGCCGATTTCCTCGTGGAGAATATCGGTGATGTTCTCCTCCGTAAACGTGTATGTTTCAAGCAGCTGCTTTGCCCACGGCGCGTGCGACGCCAAAGCGGGAACGCTGTCGACATCCTTGCCGGAAAGAATCGTGTCGCGCAGCAGCTGCATCTCCTCCTTAAGCCGTGCGGGAAGAACCGCCAGTCCCATCACCTCAATCAGCCCGATGTTCTCCTTTTTGATGTGATGATATGCGGGGTGCGGATGATAGACGCCGAGCGGATATTCTTCGGTGGTAATATTGTTGCGCAGCACCAAATCAAGCTCGAAATCCGTTCCGCGGCGGCGCGCAATCGGCGTAATGGTGGAATGGGGCTCACCGTTTGTCTGTGCAAAGACAAACGCCTGCTCATCCGTGTAGGATCTCCAAGCCAGCAGAATTTTATCTCCGAGTGCAACCAAACGGCGCTTATCGGCGCAGCGCAGCCGGATCACCGACATCGGCCAATCCACAATGCCCGCGCTGACATCCGGAAAGCCCGCGAAGGAAAGCTCCTTTTCAATCGGCGCTTTTTCCATCGCAAAGGTATAATGTCCGCCCTGCATATGGTCATGGCTGAGAATGGAGCCGCCGACGATGGGCAGATCGGCGTTGGAGCCGATAAAATAATGCGGGAACAGATCCACAAAATCAAGCATCTTGGAAAAGGTTTCCCGGCGGATCGACATCGGTGTATGGCGGGAAGAAAAAGCAATACAATGCTCGTTGTAATATACATAGGGCGAATATTGCAGATTCCAATCCTCATCATTGAGTCGGATCGGAATGATCCGATGATTTTGCCGCGCAGGCGAGGAAATATGACCGCTGTACCCCTCGTTTTCCACGCACAGCAGGCATTTCGGATAGCCCACCTGAGGCGCGGATTTCGCGGCGGCAATCGCCTTGGGATCCTTCTCCGGTTTAGACAAATTAATCGTGATATCAATGTCGCCCCAGCGACTCTTGGTAACCCACTTCAAATCCTTAGCGACGCGGTAAGTGCGGATATAATTTGTCGCGCGGCTGAAATGATAATAATCATCCGTTGCTTTTTGCGGACTTTCATCATAGAGGCTGTAAAAACGACGAATTACCTCGTGCGGCATGGGTGTGAGCAGTCCCATGATTTTTGTATCGAACAGATCACGGTAAACGACGCCGTCCTCGATCAGCCCCTGCTCCACCGCGTAATCGCAGATACCGTCGAGCACCTTCTCCAGATCTCCCTCAAACGGCGCGTCAACAGGCGTATAGGAGAGCAGACCGAGCGCTTCGATCAGGCGATTCGCCGCATAGATGCGGTCCTCCTTTTCAATCAGTCCTTCTTTTTGCGCATAGTCTACCAACTGTGCAATCAGTGTGTTAATCATAGCATTTCCTCTTTGCCAAAAATCTAATATCAGTATACCACGAAAACAGTGTAATTTCAATAGAAAACTACGAATGTTTCACAAAAAAAGAACCGCTGCGACAGCCGCGGTTCTCTTTTTTCTGTTTACTTCACCAGTTCATAGGTGTCTTTTGCAATCATCAGTTCCTCATTAGTAGGAATGACCAAAAGCTTGAGTTTGGAATCGGGCGTGGAAATATCAACTTCCTCACCGCGGAGTTTGTTCTTCTCTTCATCCACTGCGGTACCCAAAAATGCCAGCTTGGCAGCGACTCTGGTACGGTAGTGCGGGTTGTTCTCGCCGATACCGCCGGTAAAGACGACTGCGTCAATACCGCCCATTGCAGCCGCGAAGCCGCCGATGTATTTGGTCAGCTGGTGGCAAAGCATAGATTCAACCAACTGTGCGCGCGCATCGCCCTCTTTTGCTCTCCGTTCGATGGTGCGGTTGTCGGAAGTGCCGGCAATGCCGAGCATACCGGATTTTTTATTCATAATGGTGTCAATATCCTGCGCGGTAAGCTCCGGCTCGTTTTTCATCAGAATGGGAATGATCGCAGGGTCAATAGAGCCGCAGCGGGTTCCCATCATGATACCCTCCAGCGGCGTAACGCCCATTGTGGTATCAAGACATTTTCCGCCGTCTACTGCGGCGATAGAAGAGCCGTTTCCAAGATGGCAGGTAACAATTTTCAGTTCAGACGCAGGTCTGCCGAGCATCGCAGCGGCGCGCTGGCTGACATAGCGGTGAGAAGTACCGTGGAAGCCGTAACGGCGGATGCCGTATTTCTCATAATACTCATACGGCAGCGCATACATGTATGCATAATCCGGCATCGTCTGATGGAAGCCGGTATCGAACACGGCAACCTGCGGCACGCCGGGCATCAGCTGCTGGCAGGCCTGAATACCGGTCAGATTTGCAGGGTTGTGCAGCGGGCCGAGGGGAATACACTCCTTGATCGCCTCAATTACAGCGTCATCAACAATAACAGAACCGCAGAATTTTTCACCGCCGTGCAGCACGCGGTGGCCGACCGCGCCGATTTCACTCATCGAGGACAAAACACCGTAATCAGCGCTCACCAGCGTATCCAGCACGATTTTCAGTGCTTCGCTGTGATTTGCCATCGGTTTCGGAATACGCTTGAAGCTGCGCGCGTCATCACCGGGAACCTTATGCGTGAATTCGCTGTTGTCACAGCCGATCTGCTCGCAAATACCCTTTGCCAGCAAAGCGTCGTTTGACATGTCGATCAGCTGATATTTGATGGAGGAACTGCCCGCGTTGATTACAAGAACTTTCATGTTAAATCTCCTTGATTCAAACACATACGACAAAAGCACAATTCGCTTTTGTCGTATGCTGTGTCGTTATAATTTCGGTATTGATTATTCTTCCGTTTCTTCGTTTGCCGCAATATAGGAAACATCCTCAGGCGCATTGAAATAGGAATAATAGAACTGAACCAGAGAATCCTTGGTATCTCTGCTGATCATATCCTGGAAGAAGCCGCGGTTGGTGTTTTGCTGCGTCAACTCACGCAGTGTCGCGGCGGGATCTGCACTCTGTGCAAGCTGCTTGTTGAATTCTTCTACATAGCCGTTATACCGCTCCAACCGCTTATCAATGCCGGCAGGGCTATCAGAAAGAACAGCAGTGGATACATGGAAATAGGGCTCTTCACGCGTGCTCAAATTTTCGATTTTGCTGCGTTCCCAAGCGTTGCCCGGCAACTCTTCGGGAACATAAGCCATGTAGACATTACCGGTCTGGAAAAGATTCATGGAGTAGTCGTCATTGAGCATACGCGCCTTGGTATACGTCTTTTCGCCGATGGTTTCCTGATAAGTAGTATAGTGCACGCCCTGCACGCCGTACTGATATGCGTTGCGGAAAGTACGGTCGGTATTCAGCAGATTGATGATTTCCAACGCACGGTCGGGGTTCTCGGAGAAGGAGCTGATCGCGTACATACCGGAATACAGGGTATCATTGGAGGCACGCGGCTTGGAATACAAGGCAACATAATAGTTGTCGGACCAGTTCAGATCCTCAGGCGTGGTCTGGAAAGCACGCACCACCTTGATTGCGCTCTTATCTGCGTTTGCATCAATATAATTGCCGTTGATCAGCTTCTGCTTGAGTGCTCGGAATGAAACGTATGTATCATTGAGAAAGAGATTTTCGGGTTTAACATCGAGGGACGACTGATAAGATTCGCTGACAATCGAACCGATGGGAGACTCTTCGCCGGTCAGGTAATACAACCCCTGCATATCCGGCACCTCGTTGATCGGCGCGATGCTTTCATTCTGCTTCACGCTGTCCAAAAATGCCTCGCAGTCCTCCAACTTCACAGACTCGGGAACAGCAAAGTTATACTTGTCCGCCAGAGCCTTATCTACCAAAAAATAAGTATAGTAACCCAAGGGCTGATTGGACGGAATCGCATACTGAACACGAGAAATTCTTCCGGCAGCCATAAAGGTAGGATAGATATATTTTGACAGATCCTTCTGTGCGTTGGACTCGATGCTGCCGTCCATCGGGAGCAGATAGTCTTTGTCATAAAAACGGTAGAACATGTCCACACCGGTGATGAAGAGAATGTCAAGCTGATTCTCCGATGCATCCGGATACTCCAGCACCACACGGCCGTATTCGTCGGTCATGGTCGGCTGTGTCTCAGAGGTTTCCTCCTCCTGAGACTCAGCGGTAACCCATTTGGAACGGACCTTTTTCTTCGCGTCTTCGATCGCCTGCTGGCGCTTTTTCTGAATTTGCGCCTTGCGCGCTTCCTTTTCCGCTTTTTCCGCTTCCTCTTTTGCCTGATTGAGCGCATCGTATGTACTGTCGATATAACTCTCGTACTTATCCTCAGTCATCAATTTCAAAATGATCTGCGTTTTGTACATTGTCTTGGATATCTTATTCAGCTCTTCCTCCACCAGTGTAATGGCTTCCTTTGTGGTGGATTCACCGGTAATTGCGGCCATTACAACCGTTCTGGTCTTGGTGCTGTCAGCGTTGAGCACGACAAGATCTTCGTCCTCTTTGTTTCCGCAGCCGGTTAACACAACCGAGAACAGCATCAGAACAGACAAAAGAAGACACAGCAATTTCTTATTCATGAGTTCTCCTCCCAATGCGAGATTATCATCATTCGTTATTTTACACCAATTTCCGTTGACTGTCAAGGCTAATTTTGCCGTTGGTGACACTCATTTGGGATTATTTTCACATTAGTAACATTTTTTATTCTTCCGCGCAATGATATCATTCCAAATAATCCTTCAGGCGTTTCGAACGGCTGGGATGGCGCAGCTTGCGCAGCGCTTTTGCCTCGATCTGACGAATTCTCTCACGGGTGATTTTGAACTCTTTTCCGACCTCTTCCAGGGTTCGGGTTCTTCCGTCCTTGAGTCCGAAGCGGAGCTTGAGCACCTCCTCCTCTCTGGGCGTCAGCGTGTGCAGCACCTCGCAAAGCTGCTCGCGCAGCAGCTGATACGATGCGGCGTCAGCGGGCGCGGGGGAGTCATCATCCGGGATAAAGTCGCCCAGATGGCTGTCCTCCTCTTCGCCGATCGGCGTTTCCAGAGACACCGGCTCCTGTGCGATCTTCATGATATCGCGCACCTTGTCCGGCGAAACATCCATGACTGCGGCGATTTCCTCTGCGGACGCCTCATGCCCCAGCTCCTGCAGCAGCTGACGGGAAATGCGGGAGACCTTGTGAATAGTCTCTACCATATGCACGGGAATGCGGATGGTGCGGGCCTGATCGGCGATCGCACGGGTGATTGCCTGACGAATCCACCAGGTCGCGTAGGTGGAAAACTTGTATCCCTTGCGATAGTCGTATTTTTCCACTGCCTTCATCAGGCCGAGATTTCCCTCCTGAATCAGATCCAGGAAAAACATTCCCTTGCCGACATAGCGCTTTGCGATGGAAACAACCAAACGGAGATTGGACTCCACAAGCTGTTCTTTTGCACGGCGACCTGCGACCATGGTTTTAATCTGCTGGTCGTCCAAAATATAGTTCTGCAGTTTATAGCGTTTGCTCAATTCCGTCATCAGACGCATCATTTCATCGTCGTCGATCTCGTGGTCGCTCTGTGCGCGAATCTGCTCTGCCAGCGCGCTTGCAGCCACTTCCCCGTTATAGATCTTCTCCGCGATGGCAAGCTCACTCTCAGCGTCCAAAAGCGGCACCTTTCCGATCTCCTTGAGGTACATCCGCACCGGGTCGTCGATAGCCAGCCCTTCCTCGGTGAGCATTTTTTCCATATCCTCGGCACTGCGCAAATGCTCGACCTCGTCGTCGATTTCGCTGTCGTCCAGATAGCCGGTCACCTCAATGCCCATATTGCCGAAGGTTTCATACAGCTTTTCGATCTGCTCCAGATCATAGTCAACCTTTTCCAGCGCTTCCATCAGTTCCGCGTTGGAAATGCTGCCCTTCGCTTTTCCCTGCTCAATCAAAGAATCGACGGAAAGCGATTTGATTTCATCCGGCATATCCTCGTCGTGCGCGCCGTTCGTTTCCGACGCAGCAGCGCTTTCCGAATCGACAATTTCGTCTGTGATCCGTGTCTCGACGGTCTTTTCGTCATGATGCTTTTCATGAGAAGCGGTCGGCTCGTCCTGTGGAGGAGTCGGAATTTCCGCAATCACGGTTACCTTTTCCGCCGCCGGAGACGTCCCCGCCTGTGCGCCGTTTGCTTCTGTCGTTTTCTTTTTTGCTGCCATGTTTTTACCCTTTCGTCTCGATATATTTGGTCTGTATACTGAAATGATATTGCGCTTTACTGCGGTTTTTCTTCTGTCATCTGTCCTTTGCGTCTCCGGTCGGACAGCATCCGGTTCAACTCATCCATGTCAATCTCGCCCTCCCCGTTTTCATCTGCGGCTCGGATCGCCTCGTGCAGGGAGGCAATGCACTCCGCAAGCACAATTTCGTCGTTTTGCAAATCGCGGCGCTTCACCATCAGTTGTGTTGCGCGCCCCATTTCCTCATCGCTCAGATATTCTCCCAAATAGCTGATCTGAAAGCTGCCGTTCTCTTCGAGCACCTGCCGCATGCAGGCAAACAGCTTGCGATGAAAGGAAGTGAAAAAATCTTCTTCCCGCAAAAGCAGCGCCGACTGCTCACCCGCGTCCGGCTGCGTCTTGTTCATAAGCTCCGGGTCGTACAGTAAAATACCGAGAATCTGCTCCTCCGCACGCGCCGCTTTTCTGTTTTTGATCGCGTCCGGATTGGTGCGGTCGCCGATTCCCTGTGCTGCCTGTATCGTATGCTGCATTTCGCTTTGCTTGAATTTGCGGTCATTTCTACGCATCACGCGACGGATATCATCCTCCAGCGCCGCACGCGAAATGCCAAGTGCCTGCGCCACCTTCCCGGTGAAGACATCGCGGCGCACTGCGGAGGGAATTTGCGCCAGCTGCGCTGTGAGCTCCTCTGCCGCTTTCAGGCGATCCTCTGTCAGGGTGATATCATATTTTTTCAGAACTGAGGAAATCATATAATCCTGCTGACCCATGCTCTGCGACAGCAGTGCGCGGAATTTGTCCGCACCGTACTTTTTGATATATTCATCCGGGTCCTTGGCGCCCTGCATCTGCAGCACGCGGATGTTCAGCCCGACCTCTTCCAGCAGGCGAATTGCTTTTTTTGCCGCGCGTTGTCCCGCATCGTCATTATCATAGGCGATCACAACATTCTGCGTATACTTTGCAATCAGGCGCGCGTGCTCCGGCGTAATCGCCGTACCCTGCGTTGCCACCGCGTTTTCAAAACCTGCAAGATGCAGAGAAATCGTATCCATCGGACCCTCGCACAGAATCATACAATCCCGGCAATGCTGCCGTGCAAAGTTGAGCGCAAAGAGCTGACGGCTCTTTTTAAACACGGGCGTATCCGA
>DBGFNI010000158.1:0-10404 GCA_048527645.1 Eubacteriales bacterium
TGCCATATTGCACTCCTTTTCGTAAGGGAAAGGGTTATACGCGCCGACGGCGCAGCCAGATGAACAGTCCGATGATCACGAACGCAACAGGCACGCCGATCATCAGCACATTGCCCCACAGGGTCTGCTGCTGCTCGCTGACGGTGAGGGAGGAGACGGCAATGCTCTTGGTGTCAATCGACAGTGGGGTGCTTTCCTTTCCGCACAGCGTCAGCAGGGTGGAAAGGAGCATATCCTCATTGCCCGTTCCGGCTTCACTGATCTGAATATAATACGAAGAAAACCAGGCAAGCTGACTGCCGTTCTCGGTGTTTTGGGCATGCACGCCGACATGGAAGGAGCCGGGCAGATCGCCCTCCTCTTTTTCCGCCGTCTGCGAGTCGCCCGCCTTCAGATACGCGTCCTCCGTTGTGGTCAGTAGCGGATAAACCGTGACATTTTCCGCCTCTTCCTCCGTCCGGAGGATCGGGTGCGCGGTCGGCATGAGAATCTGCGTGCTGACGCTCTTCATCTTTTGCGCAACGGGGGAGGAGGTTCCGATCTGGGGCAGCAGAACGGTAGGCGCGCTGCCGGCAGAACCGGAGTAATAAAAGCCGGAATTCCCCTCATAGATCAGCCCCTCTTTTGCATACAGTCCGTATGTGCGGGCAAAGGCCATCAGATTCTTCATTCCCGCGACGGAATCCGTGCCGGTGATGACCTCCGGCGCGGTGATCAGCAGAACGTTTCCGCCGTTTTGCGCATATGTCTGCAGGCGGGTGAGCTCTTCATCCATCAGATCGGAGGCAGGGAGGTTGATCAGCACCGCGGAGGCGTCCTGCGGGACGCTGTCGGTGGTGGAGAGCGTCAGATCTTCAAATTCAATGTTTTCGGACAGCAGATCGTTATAGGTCTGCTCGGAGAGGCGCTCCATGGCGATCTCGCCGTGCCCCTGCAGGACATAGATCTTCGGCAGATTGTCGGAGAGCAGATAGTCCACGGCAGAGGAAAGGGCGTTTTCTCCGGCAAATACATTCGGCGTGACGTATTCCTTGCCGTAGTACTGATAATAATACTGTTCCTCTTCGCTCAGGGAGGCAACATCCACGGTGAAAATATCATCCTTTCGGATCAGGCGGGATCTGCCGTCCTCTGACACAGCGATCACGCTGTTGTCCGCAACGGATTCCTGCGTGTACTGCGCGGTGAAGGTCGGGCGGGAAACGGGATCGACCGTTTCCACGGAAATATGGCTGCTTGCCGCGGCATAGCGGCTGAGCAGTGTCTGGATGCGGTCATCCTCCTGTCCGCTGCTTGCAATCAGATAGAAGGAGATGTCGCGGTCAAGCCCGCTGAGCAGATCTTCGGTGGTCGGCGACAGGGTATACAGCGAATCTGCGCTCAAATCCAGCTTTGTCCAGGTGACCGGCAGGGCGGAAACTACCAGATTCAGCGCCACGGCGATCGCAATGACGACAAGCGTCAGCGCGGTTTGGTAGGAGCCCAGCTTCAGTGTGCGGACATTGACTTTTTTCTTTTCCATTGTGACACCTCCTCACGACCAACGGCGCTTTTCTACGGACTGCACCGAGAAAAACAGAAAGACGCCGCTGACAGACAGATAGTAGACCACGGTGGACAAATCAAAGGTCTCGTTCATGAAATCGGAAAGGCGGTCAAAGAGACACAGCGTGTTCAGCAGCTGTGCAAACGCGCCCTCCAGCCATGTGGACTTGAGCAGGTAAACAAGGCAAATGCCCAAAGCCAGCACGGCAAACAGAATGTAGGACACCAGATAGTTTTTCGTCATCAGATAGACAACGATGCAGATGAGCAGCGCCAGGACGCCGAAGCAAACGGCGTTTGCCAAGGGCTTGGAACTGACGGTGTCTGCCAGCAGACTCATCAGATAGGTGCAGAGCAGTACGGCGAATGCCGTGATTGCCGCGATCATCTGGCTGTCTGTCAGAGTGGAGAGAAACATCCCGATGGCGAGGCAGGCGGCGCTGAGCAGATAAAACGCCAGCAGCGCGGAATATGCATTGACCAGAGAAACCTGACCGAACAGACGCAAAATCAGCGGGTAGAGCCCGATGATAGCAGTCGGCAGCGCCATCACGGTCAGCAGCGCGAAATATTTTGCCAAAACGACCCGATACAGCGGAACGGGCAGCGCGTACAGCAGCAAATCCGTTTTTTGCCGCCGCTCCTCGGAAAAGGTCCGCATGGTCAGCAGGGGAACAAACAGCAGCAGCAGAATGCTGATCTGCCACAGCGTATATTCAAACTGCGGCATGCCGTATTGCAGATTATACAGCTTGAACAGAAAGCCGACTGCCGTCAGCAGAAAGGCAATGATCAGATAACCGGTCATGCCCGAAAAATATGATTTCAGTTCACGTTTCCATATGGCACCCATCACGCATCCTCCTGTTTCGTGTCCGTAGGTTCTTCCGAGCCGTCCGCGTCATCCGCGTCCTCCCGGTCATCAAAGTCTTCCAAATCCGACAGGCCGAGGGTGGTGGTACCTGCGGGCGTTTCGTTCTCATCCCCGTCTTTTGCTTGATCCGCTTTGTCTGCGGTCAGGCGCATATAGATTTCCTCCAGGCCGATCTGTCCCGCAGTGAAGGAATACAGGATCAGAGGCGTGTTTTTCAGCGTCTGATAGACCGCGGCGCGCAGATCGGCGCTGCCCTGTGCGGTGATCCGTACTGCCCAGGCGTCGGGGATGTCGGTGCTCTCCGTGATATCCGCGCTCTTGGTATCGGAGAGGGCTCGTGCAAAGTCTCTGACGTCCTCAATGTCGCCGCCGAGAATCAGGTCAATCACCTGCTCGCCGCCCAGATCCCGCCGCAGCTGATCCGGCGTGTCATTCGCTACCACCCGACCGTGGGAAATAATGATCAGACGGTCGCACACGGCGCTGATTTCACCCAAAATATGGCTGGATAGCAGCACGGTGTGCTCCTGCGCCATTTCACGGATCAGCTCCAGGATGTCTTTCTTTTGCTTCGGGTCCAGTCCGACCGTCGGCTCGTCCAGGATGATGGCTTCCGGCTCGCCGAGCATGGCCTGCGCAATGCCCACGCGCTGCCGATAGCCCTTGGAGAGGTTTTCAATCAGGCGATCCTTGACATGGTACAGCCCGGTTTGCTCCATCACATATTGCACCTGATAATACACCTCGCTGCGTGCAATGCCCTTTGCGCGCCCGACGAAGGTGAGATATTCCTCCGGGGTCATTTCCGGATAGAGCGGGGGCAGCTCCGGCAGATAGCCGATGTATTTCTTCGCCGCAACCGGCTCTTCAAATATGTCATGCCCGTTGATGATGACGTTGCCCTCCGTTGCGGCAAGACATCCGGCGATCATATTCATCGTAGTAGATTTTCCCGCGCCGTTGGGCCCGAGAAAGCCGTAGATGTGACCGGTCTGAAGCGTCAGATTCAGATTTTCCACCGCGGTGTTGGCGCCGTATTTCTTTGTCAGATTCCTGATTTCGATCAAATCGGTATCCTCCTTTGACTGATCATTTGATATCTGTTCTCCATTGTAACGGAAAAATGTGATAAATGTGTGAAGAACAGGAGATGAATCCCGAAAACTGCACCCCGAAAGACTGCGCTTTCGGGGCGAGGGGTGTTATTCCTTTGGCTTTTTTGCCGCTTCCAGTTTGATCTGACGCCGGTTTTGCACAGCGGGGGGAATCGGACGGATTTCGCCTGCCGCCTGCAGTGCCTGCCGGGTCAGAACCGGTCCGACCAGCTCATAAATCAGGATGGCAAACAGGGTGATATTGCGAATCAGGGAGCCCTGCTCGCCCAGCTGCATGGCGGTGGTGCACATGCCGAGCGCCACCCCGGCCTGCGGCAGCAGGGTGATGCCCAGATATTTGCAGATCGCGGGAGAGCATTTTGTCAGCTTTGCGCTGCCCATCGCACCGAGATATTTGCCCAGCGAGCGGGTGAGGATATAGGCGGCGCCGATCCCGACGATGGCAATATCCGCGAAAACGCCCAGCTCCAGCTCCGCGCCGCTGACCACAAAAAACAGCGCAAACAGGGGAGAAGTCCATTTGTCGGCGGCAGTCATCAGATCGGCAGACAGCGGGCAGATATTGCAGAACACCGTCCCCAGCATCATGCACACCAAAAGCGAGGAAAAGCGGATGTGCAGCGCGCCGATCTGAAAATCGAGCATGGCGAGCGAGGCAGTGAGAAAGACGATGCCGATGGTAAGGTTCAGGCGGTTGGTGTTGGAGTTGAACAGTTTTTCCAACTGCGTCAAAATCCATCCCATTGCGGCGCCCAGCGCCAGGGAGAGCACGATTTCCAAAATGGGATTGATCAGGATGGAGACAAGATCCACCGTGCCGCTGACAAGTGTTTTGGCAATGCCGAAGGAAACGGCGAACACCACAAGTCCCACCGCGTCATCCAATGCTACGATGGGCAGCAGCAGCTTTGTGAGCGGGCCGTTTGCCTTGTATTGCCGCACCACCATCAGCGTCGCGGCAGGCGCGGTTGCGGTGGCGATGGCGCCCAGCGTGATTGCCTGTGCCGCGGAGAGCTTGTCCGGCAGGAGCATGTGGATTCCCAACAGTGCAAAATCCACCAGCAGCGTCGCGCACAGTGCCTGCAAAATGCCGATGACAAGCGCCTGTTTTCCGGTTTTTTTCAAATCTCCCAAACGGAATTCGTTGCCGATGGAAAACGCGATAAAGCCGAGGGCGACCTCAGAAACCAGCGAGAGCCTGCCCACCTGCTCCATCGAGGCAAAGCCGACGCCGTGAATATTCAGCGCGCCCAGACAGTACGGCCCGATCAGGACGCCTGCGATCAGATATGCCGTGACGGAGGGGAGCTTGAGCGGCTTGAACAGCCGGGTCATCAGCAGCCCCGCCAGCAAAGCGACGGAAACGGATAATAGTGTCTGCAAAAGGAGTCATCTTCTTTCTGTTAGGGTACTTTTTCATTATATGCTGTTTCAGTATACTACGGTCGGGAAAAGAAATCAAGCACTTTTTGCTTTTTTGAGACTTTTCAGACGCCCTTTTGCTCCTTTGAAAAAGGGAAAGGGAGGAAAAAACAGCAAGCGGAGCGCCTGACAGGCGTGCCGCTTGCAACAACACGGTTGTTATTCTCCGTAAACGCAGTGGGAGACGACAAAATGCTCCGCCGCGGCGATCTTTGCCAGGAGAGCAAGCTGCTGCTCCGGATATGCCGCGTAGGACGGCTGCGTGCGCATTTGCGCAAGCAGCGATTCGGATTCGAGCGCCTCCCGCTCATAGATCGCAAGATAGACCAGAATTTCCTTCACGCGGGAGATGCTCTCCTCCCGCACCCACGAAAGCGCCGTCTGATAGTCCTGCACGCCGTAAACGGCAGGCAGATATTCCTCCAAAGTCAGTTGCTGCTGTGCCGCCTGCTCCCGGTACACATCCAGCGCTTCCTGCTCCAGGCGGTCTGTCTCCGCCTGCGGAAAGCCCCGGACATAAGCGTTTTGCGTAATCTGCGGCCAGAGCTGCTCTGCGGTGTTGCGCTCGTCCAGTGCCGCGCGGTATGCGTCGACGGAGGTATAAATCTCCGTTTGTGTCTGCCCGGCGCACGCGCGGGTGTAGGATTCTACCATGCTGTCGGTCAGCCGGTCGGGAATCTGCGGCGCGGCGACATCGGTCACGGTGAGCGCGCACTGCACCGCCAGTCCGTTCAGCTCGCTGTCCGCGCTGAAGGTGTCGGAAAGGCGGAGCGATGCGGAGAAGGGTGCGCTGTGCGCGGAGTGGCCGAACAGCGCGCGGTGCAACCCGACATAGTCCTCTGCCGAAGGCGCTTCAGACAGCACCAAAGTCCGTTCACTGCCGCCCAGATTTTCCATTGTTTTTCCGGTATCCGCGCGCATCACAGTCATGCTGTAGGTCACCTGATCGCCCCATTCTGCGCTGCGCGGCACAGACTGATAAACGGTGTGAAAGGCAAGGATGTTCTGCACGGTCTCCCCCCATGCGCGATCCAGCGCCGAACGGGATACGGACAGACCGGCGTACTGCCCCAATGTAACATAATCCGACGCGGCAACCTGCTCAAAATACCCGTCGTGCAGTTCCTTTGATGCAGACGTCGCTTGCAACTCCCGCTCTGCATCCCCGCCGCGGCAGGAAAGCAGAAGGGGCGGCAGCATCAGCAGGATAAAAAGGAGCGGAATCTTGCGGTATATGCGTTTCATCGGTTCATCTCCCTGCTTGTGTTCGTTCGGACGGCGGCAGAACATGCAAAAGAGGAGCCGTCGCGCTGTGCCGGGCGGCTCCTCTCAAAATTGCGTCAATTATGCATCCGCACTGACAGCGGCGTCACTGGGATCGATCTCATCCTCATCATCGTTTGCCGCGCTTGTCTGCGCATCTGTTGCATCTGTTGCTGCGGTTGTTTCAGCGGGCAGCTCGGCGTCGGCAGCCGTTGTTGCGGCAGTGGTCTGCTCTGCTTCATCCCCGTCTTCCTCATCCCCGTGGTCATGCGGAATATCCTTCTCGGGATTGACGTCGTACAGATAGTTTTCCACAGTGATGATTTTCGCAACGAGCTTGAGGTAGTCCTTGTCATAGCCGTCATAGGACGCATTGCTCTTCAAGTTCTTGTATTCTGCCTTGTAGTTGAGATTTTCTGCGTCATAGATTGCCAGATAGATCAGAATGTTGCGCGTTTGCTCAATGGCGCTGTCCTTGACGCTGTACAGTGCCTCGTCCAGGGTATCCTTCCCCATTGCGGAGGGCAGATAGGTCTCCAGCGTCTGTCCGTTCTGTGCTGCGGTTGCGCTGTAGTTGTCCAGCGCGTCATGGTAAAACTGGCGCATCTCCTCTTCGGGATAGCCGTTGACCTCTGCGTTTTCACTTGCCAGCGTCCACGCCTTGCTCTTGATGTTGTCTTTGCGCTCTGCATCGCGGTATTCGTCGATGGTGCTGTACACCTCGGAGCCCATATACTGCGACATCAGCTCAGTGTAGCTTTTCACCATATCATCGGTCAGCTCTGTGGGAGTGACGCTTTCTGTCACGGAAGAAACCGTGATGGTGTAGGTGACGGCAAGACCGTTGAGAGAGGTGTCCTCTGTGCTGTAGTCATCTGCCAGCGTCAGCTGCACCTGGAAGGGCTCCTCGGAGGCAGCCTTGCCGGTCAGGGCAGCATTAAGGCCGATCACTTTTTCATCCTCTGCCTCTTCTGCCAGCGTGACGGTGGTGTCGGTGACACGCAGCGCATCCAGCGCGCTGCCGTCTGCGGTTTTCACAGCGGTAGCGGAGTAGGTGACCTTGTCACCGACGGCAGACGCACGATCCACCTTCACATCCTCCGGGTTCATGGAGAGAATGGAGGAAACGGTGCTCTCCCACTGCTCGTCCAGCTCCTCGGTGGAAATGTCCAGATTCTTATATTGCCCCAACGTGACATAGTCAGAGGCCTTGACATTCTGAAAATAAGATTTTTTGTCGCCGCAGGCGGTCATGGATACCGCAAGCGCACCGACCAGAAGCAGCGCGCCGATCCGTTTGATCATATTCATAGCTTTTGTTCCTTTCCAAAACAGTAATTACCGATATCTATTTTAACAAAGATTTTGAAAAAAGTAAAGAGAAATTTGATATTTTCCGAAAACCGACACAAAACCGTCACGCCGCGTCACGAAAAACCCGGCAGCGAGCGGATATTCCGATAGTTTGCCTCCCAGTCTGTGCCGTCTGTCCCGAAGTCATAGGCAGGGCATCCTGCGGAAAGATAGTCCTCATAATCCATTGCGATGCACTGCGCGGGAGTATATTTCCCGGTCTTCCCGGTGTCCTCGTCGGTCATGGAGATCATAATATCCGTGTCAACCCCGTGGTCAATCAGGCGCTTTAGCACATCATACCGGGCATAGCCGCAGGAGGGATAGACCGCTTCCCGCAGCGGGTTGTATTGCCCGTCGGTGCGCGCGCCCTTTTCCAGCAAAAGCGAAACAGTCTGTGCCGCGCCGTAGGAGCAGGCGGAAGACAGTGCGGTGGTATCCACGGCGATCGCGTTGATTTGTGCGCCGTGATCCAGCAGATATGCCGTGACGGAAAGCATCGCGTCGCTTTGTGCCGCAAACATCAGGGCGGTGTGCCCGCTCTCGTCGGTTGCGTTGATTTGCGCGCCGCGTTGCAGCAAAATTTCTGCGATATTGATCGCCTGTGCGTTGTCATATGCCTCGTCAAACTGACAGGCGAACATCAGCGGTGTCCATCCGCCGCGCACCTCGTTGACATCCGCCCCGCTCAACAGCAGCTCGCCCACCATCTCGGCGTTTTTCGTCTTGCAGGCGTAAGCGAGAGACTGATTGAAGGGGGTGAGCTCCTCCGCTGTCTTCTGCACATACAGCGTCCAAAGACCGGGCAGCGCGCAAAGCACGGAGCCGGCGAGAAACGCGGCGGCGGTGATCCACGCCGCGCGCCGCGCCGCTTTTTTTCGGGACAGTTCCCGGCGCAGCTGATGCTTTTGCCTGGGATGGGGATTTTTTTTCAGCAAGCGGTGCTGTCCGATCTGTGAGACGATCGCGTATCCGAACAGGATCAGCGCCGCCGCAAGCAGCAGCAGCGCGCAAAACAGCAACCGTTCTTTCCATTCACTCACCGGTCTGTCTCCTCAGCAGCAGCTGATCAGGTCGCCGCCGCAGCATTCGCACAGACAGTCCGCGCAGATCATCGCGGAGCAGGCATCGCAGCAGCCCGACATGTTGGTGGACGGCGCGGAGGAATAACCGCGCCCGAATCGACCCGCGTTGTTTTTGAGATTGTCCCGCGCGGCCTGATATTCCCGGTTGGCGGGATCCATATAGCAGGCGATGTCAAAGAACCGCTGCGCGTCGTAATACCATCCTTTTTGCAGCAGCACGCAGCCCTTCAGAAAGTTCCATTCCGCCTGGTGATCCGATTGAGGCATTGCATCCAGCATTGCTTCTGCCTGCGCATATCTGCCGCTGTTGATCAGCTGGCGGATCTGCGCCCATGTTCCGCCCGCGGCGGATTGGCCGGCTCCGGCACCGCCGCCGTTTGCGCCGCTTTGCGCGCGCTCGTGCCGGATCTGGTCGTAGGCCTCGTTGATTTCCTTCATCTTTTCCTGCGCCATATCCGCAAGGGGGGTGTTCTGATAGTTATCGGGGTGGTATTTCCGCGCCAGAGCCCGGTAGGCTTTTTTGATTTCCTCGTCTGTGGCGTTTCTGTCTACGCCGAGAACGCGATAAGGATCTGTCATGAATCTTCCCTTTCCGTTTTCTTTTGCCGTGTTTCATTCTCCCCTTGCAGTGCCTGCAGTCCATTGCGGCGGTGCTGACCGGGGTGCTCCAGTATTTCATTTGCCATATGGGGCATTCCCACATATAAAATGTGGTACAATATTCCGCTGTTTGTCCCGTTTTCCGGCAAGCCTGCCAAATCCAGCGCGCGGCACGCCGCCTGACATTCCAGCGTCATGGCGTTCCAGATCATCTGACGGTGCGTTTGCAGATAAGAGGCATCTGCATTGCCAACGACGGCAAACGGATTGTAGCTGCCGGTCTGAATATCCTTCGGATAATCGTCGGCGGCGTCGGCAAAGTAAATCCATTTTCCGACATGATATCCGATCTGCTGTGCAATGCGCCGATTATTTTCCTCGGTGAAAGCGGTTTCAAACACATCACCCAGCACCTCGCCGAACAGATGCGCCGCACCGTCGGGAGTCACGTTTTTCTCCCGCTCTGCTGCGGCAAGCTGCTGCAGCTTTTGCTCCATGCGAAAATCCAGCTCCCACAACTGCGCCGCCCGCCGCCGAAGGTGCTTTGCGGCGGGAAGGAGCAGCCGCTTCGCGGCGCTTTTCCAGCCTTCTCGGTCAGCAGCGTCATCTTTTGCTTTATAATATGTGAACAGCGCAGAAACATACGCGGCGTATTCCAGTGCGGGATGCGGCTGCGCCATGGGGCGCTTTTTCAGCGGATGCACACCGCACCGCCTCCGGCGCACGGTGAGCTGCTCCTCTTCCAAAGCAAGGATCACCAGCACCAAAAACACAAAATCATAGCGCAGAGAAAACGTGGACAGCGTGCCGGTTTTCTTCTTCATACAGCGGCACAGACCGCAGTAGATGCTTTTATAATATTCATATTCCCATACCCGGAGGGCGGGAACATACGGTTTGACATATCCGAACATTTCTGCCAGCCTTTCCCGGTTTGTCCGTATTGCCCGGTTCGATCCGGGCAATCGGCTCTGCGGCGTGATCACTACCTTTTATTATAGCCGATCCGGGACGCCCGTTGTTGAACGAAATGTTAACAATGCGCCGCTCGGCCCGCCGCCACCCGGCGACAGGATCACGGCGCAATTCTGCATTTTGCCGCGCGGATGTCATGACCCGATGATTTCCCGTGTACATTTTTTTCTTT
>DBGFNI010000159.1:0-12361 GCA_048527645.1 Eubacteriales bacterium
GGCGCAGACCGGTCCCGATCAGGTCTCGCCAGCATCGGGTGCTTCTCGGATGCAATCTGCCGCGCAGATGCAAGAACCCGAACAGATGCCCTCCCCGGCGCAGGCACAAGCGCCCGCAGAGACGCCGCCCGCGGATGAGCAAGCACAGGCGTCTGCCGCTGTTCCGGCAGAGGACTAAACGGGATGCCGCCTGTGACGCCGGTCATCCCGGCAAATGTAACCGTTCATCTGGGTCCGCCGAATGCAAACGCGGAAAACGTCACCGTTTCCTTTCCCGATTATATCAAAAATGTCGCCTCCAGCGAGATCTATCCCACATGGCCGGAGAGCGCGCTGCGCGCCAACATTTACGCGCAGATTTCCTTTGCGCTCAACCGTATTTATACCGAGTATTACCGCAGCCGCGGCTACGATTTTGACATCACCAATTCCACGGCTTATGACCAGAGCTTTGTCAAGGATCGCGACATCTTTTCCAATATCAGCGACATCGTGGACGAAATCTTCAACACCTATCTGGCGCGGCCGGGCTTTGTCGAGCCGTTCTTTGCGCAGTATTGCGACGGCATCGAGGTCACCTGCGAGGGGCTGTCCCAATGGGGCTCGGTGGAGCTGGCAAACCGCGGATACACCCCCTATGAAATTCTGCAATACTATTTCGGCGACGATATCAATATCATCACGGATGTCCCCGTGCAGAACATCACTGCCTCCCAGCCGCTTGTCCCGCTGCGCGTCGGCTCTGTCGGCAACGCTGTCAAAAGCATTCAGATCCGTCTGAACCGTATCTCACAGAATTATCCCGCGATCCCCAAAATATCTAACGTCAACGGCATTTTTGACAACAGCACAGAGCAGGCGGTGAAGACCTTTCAGCGCATTTTCGGTCTTACGCCCGACGGTGTGGTCGGCAAAGCGACCTGGTATCAAATTCAGTTCATTTATAATGCGGTCAAGCGCCTCAACGAGCTGAACTCCGAGGGGCTGACCCTCGAAGAAATCCCCACGCAGTTCCCGCAGGTTTTGCGCTTGGGCGACAGCAACGAATATGTGCGGATTCTCCAATATTTGCTCTCCTATCTTTCCACCTATGACGCTTCCATCCCGCCGGTGCAAATCGACGGTGTGTTCGGCACGGAAACAGAAAACGCCGTTAAAGCCGTGCAAAGGCAGTACGGTCTGCCGGAGGACGGCGTGGTCGGCGAGTTGACCTGGAAGGTGATTTATGATCAGTATCTGGGCATTATCCGCTCTCTGCCGTATACGGTTTCGCTCAACACGCCCATTGCCTATCCCGGCTATTCGCTGTCAGAGGGGAGCACCGGCGATTATGTTCTGCTGCTGCAGGAATATATGAATATTCTCAGCGACATCTACCCCGAGATCGCCCCACTTCCCGTCACCGGCGTGTTTGCGACGCTGACGCGGAACAATGTGCTCGCCTTTCAGCGGCTGGAGGGACTGGAGCAAACCGGCGTTGTTGACGAGGCAACCTGGAATGCACTGGCGCAGACCGCCTCGGATATTCTCAACGGCAACATTCGCGCCGACGGCCAATACGCATAGCGCGTGCCGACTCCATCCGCTTTTCGCAAACAGGAGGAACGATACCGATGAATAACCAAGCCGCACAGCCGCCGTCCAACGGCGATGTCTATAATGTCCGAAGCAACCTCAATCCGCAGAACAGCACCGCGGCGCTGCAATCATATCTGCGCACCATTTCCCGCTTCAATCCCGCTATCCCGCCCATCACCGTAGACGGCATCTACGGGCCGGAAACGCAAAATGCCATCGAGATTTTTCAGCGCGTATACCACATCCCGACCGGGCAGGATGATACGGACTATCTGACATGGATCGCGGCAAGGGATGTGGCAAACCGCTACACTTACCGTGTTGCGCCGGGCAACGTACTGATCCCCGTGCCGCGCCGTGACGCCCTGGTCGCGCTCTCCCGCTCACCGCAGTTTATCACCCTGCTGCAGCTGATGCTCAATACCATCGCGCAGACCTATCCCGATCTCCCCGTGCTCGCGCTGGACGGCGTCTGGTCGGAGCAGCTGCTTGCGAACATCAACCAGTTGAATATCCTGTTCAACCGTCCGCCCGTACGCGAGCTGGACGGTCCCACCTGGGATGTTCTTGCTTTCGCATACAACAATGCCGTCACCGAGCAATATCCCGAAACGGCATATACCGGGAATATATACGAAAGTCAGCCGTAGCAGTTCGGAAAAGCATAAAGCGGCGAACCTGTCACCCCGCCCCGGGGCGCAGGTTCGCCGCTTGTTCTGTCTGCTCAAAGCCCTGCCGCAATGAAAATCAGCACCAGCAGCAGTGCCGACGCGCAGAAAATCACCGCGTCCGCCGCCCGGACAGACATTCTCACATGCCGGTACAGTCCCGCGCCGCGGGGGCAATGCTGTTGATCTTGTTCCGAAAGTTTTTTCTCCATCTTTCTCTCCGTTCCGTGGCGCTTTCCGTTCACCCGTTCCGGTGCTTTAACGGCGCGCCAGATATTTTCGCATATCAATGGCACAGGCAATCAGAATAATCAAACCTTTAATAATATAAAGCATGTTTGCCGAAACCGATAGAAAATTCAGCCCGACAAAAATAATTTGCAATAGCAAAACGCCGATCACGATTCCGCTGATTTTTCCCGTGCCGCCGACAAAGGACACCCCGCCGATGACGCAGGCGGCGATGGCGTCGCTTTCATAGTTGAGTCCGGTATTTGCAGAGCAGGAAGCAATGCGCGCCCCCTCGATAAAGCCCGTGATCGCATACATCATCCCTGCCAACACAAACACCAGCACAATCGTGCGGAACACGTTGACGCCCGACACGTTTGCCGCCTCCTCGTTAGAGCCCACCGCAAACATGTTTTTTCCGAAAGTTGTCTTGTTCCAGATGATCCACATCAGCAAGGTCAAAACAGCGGAATACAGCACATATTTCGGCACTGCCACACCGCCCAGCGTAAACAGTGTGCCGCGGATAAATCTCGTGTATGAGGGGTCCAGCCCCGACAGCGTCTGCCCGTTGTTGGTGCCGATCATCAGATACATCAGAACCGCCCCGAACAGAATCAGCTGGGTAGACAGGGTCACGATGAAGGGATGCAGCTTGAATTTCGCCACGAAAAAGCCGTTCACCAAGCCGACCAGCGCCCCCACCGCCAAAAGAATCAGCAGCACCAAAGCTAAATTCAACACCGGCAGATCGGGAAACATTTTGTTGGGGTATCCCGGCATCTGCAGCAGCGACGCCGCAATGCAGGCGGTCAGCCCCACACATCTGCCCGCGGAGATGTCCGTCCCGGTCAGAACGATCGCGCCCCCGATTCCCAGTGCGATCGGCAGCTTTGCCGCGGTCAGCGAAATCATATTCACAATGGAAGACATGGTCACAAAGCCGGGCTCCCGGAACGCAATAAAAATCACGACAATCGCGATGACAATATACATCGCGTTGTTAAACAGCACATCCGTCACGGCACGGCGCTTTTCCGCGGGAGATTTTTCGCGAAACTGTGCAAGCCTTCGCTTCAGCCCCCGACAGGGCATCCGATCATTTTGAGTCATTTTCCTTTCTCCTATAAAAAGTCAAGTAGTAATTAACTAACTTGCTGTATTTTTTGAGGGTGAAACCCTCATATTTACTAAACAGCATAGAATATTTGAGTTGTCAAGGGCAAAAGCGTAGCGCCCCTTGACAAGGAAAATAGGCTATGCTACATTAGATTTTTTCATAAGTTCGGGATTAAACGCTTCTCTGTTGTTTAACATTGCAAATATAATTCTTGCAACTTTTCTCGTTAATGCTATAATTGCTCTTCCCGAACCTTTAGACACCTTCATTGTTTGATAGTCCTTCATTAGTTTCCATTCCGATGTTTTTTGCGGTTGCCTAATTATTCCCATTGCTACTTGCACAAATGCCGTTCTTAATTCTTGCGGACCTCGTTTCGTGATGTGTCCCATATGAACTGTATCGGCTGAATTGTGAACACTCGGCACTATCCCCAAATACGATGAAAACTTTTTGAAATCTCCACCAAATCGTTCGATGTTTGCTGTATACGATGCTATTGTTGTTGCTCCCACAAAACCTATTCCCGGCATCGTCATTAGCAACTCTACATCTTCATTTCCTTTTGTCATTTCTTTAATTTGTTCCTCTAACCTCTTGACTTGTGCATAAATATCGTCTAAAATATTTAATGTCACCTCAAGTGACGAGGCAGTGAATTGTGAGAAGTAGTGTTCCGCGAGAACGGTTATCAATTCCTGCCTTTTCTTTTTGCTTTGAAATTGTGCTGCTGTTGTTTCAATTCCATAGCCTAAAAGCATTCCATGAATTTGATTTTTGATCTTCACGGTGCTGGAAACAAGTATGCTTCTTGTTTTCAGCATTCTTCTTATCTCTTCACTGGTCTGGTCACAAAGATGTGATTCCGGCAACATATCCTTTGACAGATAGAATGCCAATGTTGCCGCATCGTTTGCATCTGTTTTCTTTGTGCTCATTGTTATTACCTTAAACTTGCTTGTATTTACGACCAACACGCAGAAGCCTTCTGCTTCCATTTTGTTTTTGAAGTATCTTGCGTTGCCGGTTGCTTCAACCGCAAGTTCAATTCTACATTCTTCTTCATTCTCTATTGCATGAAGTTTTTTGCAAAACAGTTTGTATCCCTGTTCGTCTGTTTTAAAAACATCTGTCAAGTACACTTCCCCTGTTTCTTCGCTTATTGCGTGTACCGTAAATTGCAGTTTGTGCAAATCTACTCCTACGCAAAGTCGTGGTAATTCGTTTGTTTTTCTCATAACTTCAAACTCCCTTGTTGTTTTTTCAGCAAGACAGTTTCTGTTTGACAATCCGAGCCAATCTCCTATCCGATCTGACATTTCTGCCGACCACTGCATGATTCGATCCTAACCCTTCATTCTCCTTTTCGATCTCGAAGACCATTAAAAATGTCGAATTAGTATCTACTCTGTCTTCCTGTTATCTTTATCATAACACAAAAACAGAGTTCTCGGATTTATTACCACTTAACTTTTTATCATACCTCCTTTCATTAGCAGGCCGGCGCAGCTCATTCCGATATGCTCCAGGCTGCATGCACACATCCGTAAACGGTGCTCACCTCAAAGGTGCAATACAGGCAGTCTGTCTCGTTCCGAAAAGAAAAATTCTGAACCGAAACAATCCTCTCATCCTTGAGCAGCGCTTCGCGAATCAAAATCGGCGTCATCGCCTGCACATAGATCCGATCCTGTCCCGCCAGCTGCCACAACAGCGATCCATAATCGCCGCCGTAAATCGAAAAGGTCCCCCGCGGCGTGCACAACCGCTTGAAAATTGCCTGCTGCATCACCCCGGCACCCTCGATCAGCCCGCCGATCTCTCCGCTGTCCGTGCGAAAACGGTAAGTGCGGTCCGCCTCTCCCCTCTTGGTCAGATAGGCATGTCCGACTTTGCCATTGTTGTTATCGGGTAGCATGTGTTTCTCCTTTCTTTGCTATTGTTTCCGGCACACCAGCTGCATGGTGTGCCCAAATTCGCTGAACAAATGTGTGCAGCTGCTCACAGTGTATTTTCCTGCCAGTTTTTCCGAACCGAGCGTAAAATCAAGCGAAATACGCTTTCCTCCCAACACACGCAGATCTCCCACGGCACATGCAATCGACGCACGAAAAACCGGCCGCTGCGCCGCTTGCAATATGTTGCGCGCAGCCATCGGCGCACACACCGTGCGGTCGACCGTCCCGTGATACTGCAAAACGCCCCATTCCGAGATCTTATCGGAGGAGGCGGTCGACGTTTCGTATTGTGATAATGAAGGATTGTACTGTGTCAGACGTACCCTGGTATACACATCCCGGTCAATCGAGGTTGAAATCTGCGCACGCGTTACCTCTCCCGCGCGGATGCACACCCCGCTTTCAAAGGTTTCCCGGTCTGACAGGCAAATCCTGCCGTTGTCACAATGCAGGATATAACGCTTCCCGCACCCGCGAAAGGTCTCGTCCAGCGCGTTTTCCACTATGTCAAACAGCGTCACACCGTGCTCCACCCGCCTGCCGATCAGATACGGTGTCTGTGCGAGATTTCCGGTTTTCAATTGGTATTGGTTGCAGATCCGCTGCAATAGGCCGCTCGCCGTCAGATTCTCATAGACCAGCGTGTCCTTGTTTTTGAAATATCGCAGTGCGTCATATGCCAATAACGCAACGCGATCCCGGTCCGTTCGCTTCCAGGTAAAAAGATACCCGGCAAAGAACAACTCACCGCCCGCGTCATACGCAAAAATCTCGTCCCCCGGCGCAAGCGGCAAATACCCGTCGTCCAATGCCTCACATTCCAATCTGCCTGGCGCCCCGCGGGAAAAACTGTAATACCTTGCCTCACCGCAAAGTATAGGCGTATAGCAGTCTCCCTGATGAAGAATCTGTATTTTCACAATCATCCCCCTCAATCATCCGACACCGTCAGCACCGTCCCCGCCGTCAGTTGGGAAGAAAGTGAAATGCGGGCGGCATTTTCATTGTACAATTCGCTCCATCTGCTGCTGTCACCGTATACCTTACGCGCAATGCTTATAAGCGAATCTCCCCCCTGCACCTCGATCCTGTACCGATCTTGCGGCAGGTCATTCTCCGTATATCCGGCAATCGGCGCCGCCGTTCCCTGCGCCTGACCGTTCTTCCGTGTCTGAACCCCGGCATATTCCGTTAAAAACAGCGTCGCCGAAATGTCCAACCCGTTTGCCGCGTCCTCCGTGATCGTCATCTCTGAGAGCACCACCGGGATCACCGTAGTAAATAACGGCGTACCGTCATAACTCCTGCGAAACAACGTGAAATAAACCGGCAGTCTGTTTTTTTGCAGACTTTCAAAATAGGTCAGATATTCCTCCGCACCTTCTCCCCCCGCTTGGTCCTTCTGCGGCAAAAGCACCGTAAACTGCACCGTGCGCAATCCGGCACTGCGCATGCGCAGCACCTCCTCGCCGTCCAAAAGCCGCAGCGTTTCATTGCCCATGCTGTTCCGAATGATAATGCTTTTGGGCATCACCGGCATCTGTTTCCCACCTAAATATAACAGATAGCTCACAAATCATGCACTCCTTCCCATCCTGCCTGCGCAGCGTCCTCCAGCCCTTGCGTCAGTTGCTCGACAAACGCTTGAAAGTCAAAGCTTTCTCCGAATGACAGCGGGATGTTCTCCGCCTGCATAAGCACACCCTGCGCCTCTGTCCGATTTGCAGTGTCCGCTTCCGCCTGAAGCGTGCCGGTTTTATCCCGCATCACGCGCCCGGGCAAAAATGTTTTTTGTAAAGACAATAACGCCCGGTCAAAGGACAGCGCAGGCATTTGAAGCGTTGAGATACAAGCGCAGGCAAAATCCTTTTCCGCCTCCTCGCTCTCCGCGCTCTTTTTCTCCTGAAAAAACAATGTCTCGTCCAATTCGGTTTTCCTCCGTCTCAATCATAGGTATCTGCCGCGTATCCCGCTGATTCCGGGGCATCCAGCGCCGCCAGCAGAAAAGCCCGCTCCGCTTCCGGCATCGCCAGAAACACACCGGGCGTGACATGAAATCGGTGAAGACAGCGGGCGATCGCCCCGGCATAGCTGTCTTCACCGATCATTTTTTTGCCTGTTCATATAGCTTCTGCAGCCTGTCGGGAAAATCGTTGTATTCCAATACCGCGCTGCAAAGCGAGAAATACTCCCCCGCGCTCAGCATTTTTCGAATCAACGCCTCTTCGCCCAAAACACCCCAGCTGTCCTGAAGCTTTTCGCTTTTCAGATCGGGAAAGATGACACAGGCACATACCAGCGCACAAAGATACGCGCCGACATGCAGTATTCCGTTTGCATCCGTGTGCATTTCCCGCAGCCGCTCGTTTTCCTCCGTTCCGATCTGCCCGATTTCAATCGGCACCGTTTTTCCCTCACGCTGAAAAGATGCTGCACCGTACCAATACAGCCGTTCCTTCTCCGCTTTTCTCTCACGGAAAAAATCCTCAACCGTAAAGCTTGCATTTCCGTTATCCATCTGCCTCATCTTGTCTCACCTCGCATTTTACAGTTCCATCCCCGGCAGAGAGGCAAACTGCTGCGGAATCCGGAAATCCTCGAAGGTTCCGCTCACCGCTTCGGTCAAAAACTTTCCGTTCGCATCAAATTTCGTCAAAACCCCTCCGTCAAGCGTGCAGTCCAACAAAATTACCGTCTGCGCACCCGCGCCGCAGGCAGGATCCTCGTTGGTCACCTGAATATCAAAATAGACTTCTTTTCCCGTTTGCTTGTAAGCATACAGCATACTGCGTAAAACGCTCTGATTAAAATGCGCATGTCCTGAAAAAACGCCCCGCCAGCCGCCTGACTTGTGTCCGACACCGTTCTTACCCAAAATCGGAAGCTCCTGCCGAATCTTGATCATCCTCGCCTCAAAGTCGATCATCTGCATAAAGTTGTACCGTTTTCCCTCCAGCGTGACATAGCACTGCGCCAGCGGTGCGGCGATCGCGTCGCATCCGCGCATCAATGTCTGACTCATCATCCTCCTCCTTTCAGGCGATGTAGCAAAGCATGTATAGCTTTGTCATCGCATTCACCACCGTGATCGCATCGTAAATCAAAACTGCCCCTGGTTCCTGCCCCTGTCGGACAATGATATCGCCGTCCTCAAAGTCTTCAATAGCACGCATGTCGCACAGCGCTCTGTGGTGCTTCACAATGTCCGTCCAAAGGCTGTATCTGCCCGCCACATCGTTGGGACACACCCCCAAATACTTGTCGCGGAACAGAATGCCGATATCGTTCGCAATCTGATCCAGAACGCGAATTGTCTGATTGGAGGAAAACATTTTGCCCTTTTCCTCCGTAAACGTCACCAGCGAATTCACATCGTTGCGGATGCGGATGCTGTCGGCAATCCGGTGCAGCACCATGTGTCCCGCCTGTGCCGCATTGAGACATTCCCGGTACGAAAGCATCGCGTCCGGCGTCAGCTCGCCGTCGTAGATTCGGTTGACAGAGGAAGCGTTGACGGCTTCACCGGCGCAAACCCCGGTGATCCAAAATACAAGCGCCCCCTCCTCTTCTCCCTGCACGGCGTTGTAGACTGAAATCACACCTTCATAATCCGCCGCACACCGATAGAGTACCACCTGACATTTCGCTCCCAAATCCTCACGCATGTGCTTTGCAAAATCAACATATGCCGCGCGAATATCCTCATTTGCCCCCGCATACCCGACAGTGTTGGGACAGTAGCTTTCCAACACCTGCATAAAGGCCGTATGTCCCTGCAAACTGTCGCTGCCGTCGCCCCCGCCCTGCAGGGGATGCACCCCCACCGCAAGCTGCTCCTGCGGCAAAAAAGTCACATAGCGGTTGTCCTTGAGCTGCTCCGGTGACTGCACATGCTGTGTATGCACCGCAACTCCCTCCAGCAGTGTTTGTACCGTGTAGATTTCCCTGCCGCCGGTCTGCTGCTCGCAGCTGACCGAAATACATAGCGCGTTGCCGCGGCTGCCGGTGCATTTTGCCTGCGCCAGCGCATTTTCTGCAGCCGTGCCGCCCGTATCCGTACGGTAAAGATATAATGTTGTCGCATGCCGCAGCGCCTCGCGTACCGCCAGCATCTGAGGGGACGAGAGCGGATACCCAAGATATGCCGGGCACTGCTCCGTTGCGTTTTCACCGTCGATCACGATCAGTTCGTTTTCCGCCCCCCATTGTAGCGGCAGTCCCAACGCACTCACCCCGCGCTCGCTCATCGACGCATGTACGCTCCCCGTCGAGACAAAACTGACATATGTACCGGGCAAAACCTGATCCTGTAATTCCGCATTCATTTTTCTCAAACCTCCTGTAGTGTTTCTATCCGTTCCGGTGCTCTCTTCTGTCTCTTTTATTCCGACACAACATTCGGATTTCTTTGCAGCTGTGCCGTATACGTGCGCATTCGTTCTGTGTCTTTCCCCGGCACAACAGATTTTTCATAGGTCAGTTCAACCTGTAAAATCCCTTCGTCATCTACCTGCCCGAAAAAGTCAAATCCCCGGATGTAATCCGTGCCGAACGCCACAACCGACAGACAGTCATAAAGCCGTTTGAGCACCGCGCTGCAATCGGCATAGTGTTCCTCCTGCACGGGGTAATAGGAAAGAGAAATTTTCATCCGGTGCCGTTCCTGCCCACCGATCCCGGGCGATACCTGAAACAAATCAGGCAAGACAATAAAGCATGGCTCCTCCAGCCCCTGTTCCACCGGCTCCGTATAGATTTCATATGCGTCGCCGAATTCGCCGTACAGCGCCATACAAATCCCGTCAAGCAGCAATTGCGTCATCAGTTCCACCCCCCAACACGTTCCAGTTTAATCATCTGGTGCGTCGGATACACTGCCGGTGTTCCGGCGCCCCTGCAATCATACTCCCGCTCACCGCGCCTCACCAATATCCGGGCGCCCGGCAGCACCTTGATCTCCGGCGGTAAAAACAGCTTTACGGTCTGCCTGACCTGCTCCGCGTTATGTTTGGCATAGCTGCGGGTAATGTAGGAAAATGAAATCCGGCACGGCACATCCGTCTGACAGCAGCAAAACTTTTTCGCCGTAGAGCGGTTCTCTCTTTTTTCACTCTGCACACAGTAAATCTCACAGCGATCCGTAAACAGCGCGTTCACATACTTTTTTGCAGCTGCAAGACGCTCCTGCTCTACCATTTCAGTCTCCTTTCACTCACCAGTTCCGATACCGCGCCGCAAAGCCGTTCAATCAGCTCATCCGAGCAAATGCTCTGCTTTCCCATAGCAAGATCCGTGTCATAGCTCAGCGTCACATCGCCCTCCTTGATTGTTTTCAAAATCCCGTCCGTGTCTTTCCCGTCAAAAAGCAGAGATTTTCCCGCTCCCTGCAAATAAAAGAAATATTCCCCCAGCGTCATCCGCACCAAAACAGAATCGTTCTGCGGCGGCTCCTGCGTCCCGCAAAACGCGCAAGCCCGGTCCATGGCAATCCCCGCGCAATAGCGCAAAACCGCAGGCTGAAGTGCTTTTTCCGCGTGTCCCAGCTGTTGTAAAACCGCCGTGCAGATATTGCTGATTTTGTTCTGATATTCTCTCATTTTTCCGTTTTCAACTCCTCTTCTGCGTCTTGCATACAAACAGCCAAGCATATTGCTGGCCGCCTTTGGCGCGCAGCAGCGCCACCGTGTCGCCCTTTGCTGCCGAGTAGCCGGAAGGGAGGATCAGATCCTCCTCTTCCAACACCAGTCCCTGTTCCACTGCGACCCGCAGGGGGTCCGCTTGTACCACGGACCCCTGCACCAGATCAGCAGGAACCGATGCCGCAACACCGGTCATTGCCGCACGGCGAATGGCATTTACCAACGCCTCCACTGCCGTCAGCCTCTGGAAATAATGCGGGCGATCGCAATCGACTTGTGGTCGATCACACCCCCCTCACCGTCTGTTACCAGTGACCAGTTTTCTCCCTTCGCAAGCTCCTTGTCCGTGGGAGAATTGCTCGCCATCGAGGCGCGCGTAAAGGAAATACCGTAAGGCGCAAATACCTTGCGCTGGCGCGTATACAGCGTGTCCATACCGCCGTTGCTCTTCGGATCGCGGCTCATTTCATAGGGCACCTCGCAACCCACATCCTCATAGTCAAATGCCCCCTCACCGAATACATAGGTAGTGTAGGTATCCGCATAGGTCGGCGCAACGCCCTCGCTCACCGTTGCCACAGATGCCTTCATGCTGCCGGTAATCCCCATCACCGGCGCACCGCCCATTCCTGCGCTCACCTGCTCCAGCGTGATCACGCTCTCGTCCGCACTCACATTGAATTTCCCGTTATACTGCTCCTGCAGCAGTTCGCACAGTGCCTGAGCGGTTTGTGCAGTGTCTTCCGGCACATCAAAGTCGGTGCCGCAAATGTAGGTCTCCTCGTCAATTGCAATCACATCTCCCTGCTCCGCCTTCGCGCTAACCGTAATGGAATAACTGCCAACAGCACCCTGCCCGGTCAAAACGCGCGAGGCGGGCATGCCGTCATCAATCAGAACAATCCGGCCATTCCATGTCGCCAGAGAAAGATTGCGTTCCACACCCTTCCGATCCGTATATTTCATGTATTCCAGCAGCTGCAGCTGTTCCAGATTCGTCGCAACCGCAGAATGCATGATCACCAGCTGATAATTGCATTTTTTATCGCCGGATGCCTTCTGAATCGCCTGATTCAGCGTCCCCGCACCCACTGTGTTGATTGCAGCGCCGGTGATGTCCAGCGTGTGACCGTTAACAAATTCCAGATTTTCAGCTCCGGACATACG
>DBGFNI010000160.1:0-13659 GCA_048527645.1 Eubacteriales bacterium
GTATCCGGGTACGGCTGTCAAGCTGCCGCCTGCCTCCGCGCTGATGTATATTTGTCTGTGTCATATTTCGCTGCACTCGTTTTCACGGGCGCCCGACATCCGTCTGTATATGGATTTGCTCAATCTTTGCAAAACAGATACGGACTATCACCGCATCGCACAATGGAGTCGGCGGGATGCAACCTGCTGCCGCGTTGCCGTGGCGGCAACGATTGCAAACCGCCTGATGAAGACGAATTTCCCGTCTGAAATCACAGAGCTGTCAAAAAGAAAGCAGCGCGTGCTGCGCATGGTATATGACTTTCAGAAGAATGATTTGCGCTATGAGCCCCACGGTTTGAACGTGCTGCGCATCGAGGTCAACTGCGACGACAGGGGGGCTTTGCACGGCCTGTGTTCCATTCTGTTCCCGGATCGGGAGTGGATGAAGCGGGTATACGGCTCCTCGGGGCTTGCTGCGCATCTGAAGCATATGAAAGGAGCCATCGGCGCATGAAAAAAAAGCTGGCAGTTCTCTGCGGCGTCTACTACCCGGAGCCGTCGCCGACGGGACTGTGCGTGAAAAAATTTGTGGATTTGCTCCAAGACGATTTTGACATCGACATTCTCTGCATCGCAAAGAACGGCGTGGCGGAAACGGTCTGCCGGGAAGACGGCGCCGTCATTCATACCCTGACCTGCCGCAGGCTGGAAAAAGAAATGCGTGCCACGGGGATGAAGAGAAAAGTGCTGCATCTGTTCGGCGCTGCGCAAATCAAGCTGCGCCTGCTCGGCAATCTGTCCTGGCTCAGAAAGGCATATACCGAAAAGCTGTGCGAGCTCAGCGCAAAGCAGCCCTATGACGCGGTGTTTTCGGTGTGCTCGCCGTTTGCGGCGCATGTCGCCGCCAAGGATTATCGGGCGTCACATCCGTCGGTTCACTGGTGCGCGTACACGGTTGACCCGTATGCTGCCAAAAATCGGATCCGTCCCGTCGGCGTCTCGTTTCGCCGTCTGTGCGCCGCGGAGCGGGAAACGCTGTGCAAAGCGGACTCTCTTCTGCTTTCAGAGGAGGTATTTTGTCACCGCAAAGATCTGTATGCCGGGCATCCCGACTGTCAGCCGCTGCCGTATATTCTGCCGGCGACGGGCTGTGTGGGCGGCGATAGAGCGTACTTTGACAAGGACGATATCAACTGTGTGTACGCGGGGCGGTTTTATGAGGACATCCGCAATCCCGAAACCATGCTGAAGGTGTTTTCTTCTCTTGAAGATTCGAGAATCAAGCTGCATTTGTTCAGCGTCGGGTGCGAAGAAATCGTCTGCCGTTATCAACAGCAATGCCCGAATATTCTCGTGCATGACCCCGTGCCGCATGACGAGATTGCCAAGGTATATCGGGACGCAGACATTCTCGTCAACGTGACCAACACGGTGGAAGAATTTTTGCCCAGCAAGACCTTTGAGTACATCGCGCTGTGCAAGCCGATCGTCGACTTTTGCGCTGCCGCCGAAAATCGGGAGCTGGCGCGCTATCCGCTGTGCTTGCAGATTCGGCACGGCAACGGGGAAGACGCCGCCGCTGTCCGTGAATTTGTGACGAAAAGCCGGGGAAAAACGGTCAGTGATATGCAAATCACGGAGATTTATCGGAAAAACACGAAAACCTGTGTGAAAGAAATTTTACGAAAGGCGATTCTGCGGGAAGCATTTTGAAGGGATTTCACCAAATGCAAGAACATTATCAAGCCTCACCGTCAAAAACGCAAAAGCGGCTCTGCTGTTTTATTGCCGGATTGCTGCTTTTGCAGATTGTCATTTCGATGATCAATACGGCATCTCAGCTGTTGCCGATCCCGACCGCGCCGTTGACCACGGCGTATTACGGCGCATTATGGCTGCTCGCGATTTCCGCGCTGCCGAGTACGAAGTCGGTGTGGCCGCGCTTTTTGATTGTGTACTGCTTTTTCATTTTCGTCGGTATGATCGGAATTGCGTATAACCCCGGCTCGCGCCGCTATGTGTACGGAACAAGTTTCGATGCCATAACGAAATTTCAAACGGACGCACTTTTGACGACATCGCCGTTTATCCTTGTGGGGATGGCGGTTTCGGACTACAAGAAATTGATCCGCATTTTGCACAAAGCGGCCCGCGTCGGCGTCATTTTAGGCGCGCTTGTCTATCTGTTCAGCATTCTCTCCGGGCGTTTGAACCACTATGACGACATGAACTACGCGTACGGCATGTGCACCTTTCTCTGTATTCTGATCGCCGACACGCACAGGCACGATATTTGGTATGCCATCGTCGGTGCGGTCTGCATGATTATCGCGGGAACGCGCGGACCGATTGTTTGCTGTCTGCTTGCCGTAATGATCAAGGCGCTTTTTGTCCAGAAAAACGTCAAAAAAATTCTTGTAAATATTGTAGGCTTCGGTCTTTGCGCCGTTGCCGTTCAACTCAATGCGCTGTATCACATTATCAATGCCGTGTCTAACATCCTCAAACGGTTCGGCATCGAACAAATCCGATTGCTCGAATATGTCAACAACGGCATGCTGATGGACTCCAGCGGGCGCGACGATTTTGCAAGTCTGATCTGGCAGGCCATCCGAAAAAAACCGATTCTCGGATACGGTTTGGGCAGTGACCGCTATTATTTGGGCGGCTCCTATGTGCACAATCTGTTTTTGGAGCTGTTGCTCTCGTTTGGCATTGTCGGTGGCGGCATTGTGATTATCTGGTTTTTGTTCAAATGCATCTGTGCGCTGCGCGGAAGCGACCCGGATCGCGCAAAGGTGGTTCTCGCGTTCTTTTGCTTCGGCTTTTTGAAGCTGATGTTTTCCTCCAGTATGCTGTATTCCAAGGAATTGTTTGTCATGATCGGCATTTTGCTTGCGACGCCGATCCCGTCCGTCAAACCGCCCCCCAAACAGAAAGTGCAGAGTACATGATGCTGAAAGCGTTTTTGAAGAAAAAATATCTGATGCACAAATACCGAAAGAAAAATGTGAAATTCGGAAAAAATGTGCTGCTGTCTGCCGATTGCCGTTTTGAGGGCTGCAATCGGGTCGGCAGCAACTCGTCCTTTTTCGGCAGTATGGGCTATGCCTCGTACATCGGGGAGGAATGCCGGATTCACGCAAATATCGGCCGCTATTGCTGCATTGCGCCCCGAGTCGTCACCGTGCGCGGCAGCCATCCGACAAGGGACTGGGTCTCTGTGCATCCCGCGTTTTTCTCCACTGAAAAGCAAAGCGGCTTTACCTATGTAACCGAAAACAAGTTTCAGGAAAAAAAGCCCGTTTTGTCGATTTGCAACGATGTGTGGATCGGGGATTCGGCCCTTCTGTATGACGGCATCACCATTGGCGACGGCGCCGTGATCGCCGCGGGCGCCGTGGTCACAAAAGACGTAGAGCCCTATGCGATCGTCGGCGGCGTCCCGGCAAAGGTGCTCCGATACCGCTTTGCGCCGGAGCAGATTGAGCGTCTGTTGCAGATCAGATGGTGGGACAAACCGACAGAATGGATCGGGGAAAACGCCTCCGAATTTTGTCATGTTGAGGAATTTCTGAAAGAAACGGAGGAAGTCTTCATTGAGGATACAATGGATTGACAGAGCTCCCGAAACGGCGATTCATTGTCGGCAAATGAAACGGACGAAAACCGTACAAATTACTGAAATTCGGCGAAGCGGGCAACGGTCAGAGAATGCCGCATTCATGCCGGAATGATGCAATGTCTGCGCCTAAGGCGAAAATCGGACATAAATGAACGATAGGAGAATGGATATGTATATCACCACTGTGCCCAAATGGTATAGAATGCTGCGCGATCCCCAGATGACGCTGCAGTTTTACATTACCAATTTTATGAAATTTGCAGTGGATAAAGTCACCAAACGAAATGTGTTCTTGGATGCAGCAAAGCGGTCGGGCAGAGCGGTCGGAAGACCTTTTATTTCCAATGAGGAATTCAATTCGGCGCTCAAAGAGCGGTTGTCATCCGATGACCCGTTGTTTTGTTGCCGATACGGCGCCACGGAAATCACATCATGTTTTTATGCATGGATCAGAAATCAAAAAATACTGGATGAAATCAGTGAGCCAAACTTAAAAAAAGCAAAGACCAGCTCCGGCATTTTTCCCAAAAAAGAAGATGTGTATTTGAAATTTGCAGACGCATATATGCAGGCGTTGGAAAACGCCGATCTGAACGCGTACTGGGGAAGCGTCCTCATGGAAGAATATATGATCGGCAAAACAATGAGAAAGGACTGCGTTCAGTATGCGATGCGGGCATTGGAGCCTTTTCCGTATGATGAGCCATGGACCATGGCGCTGGAAGGGCGGGATGTCTTGATTGTGCATCCCTTTGATGAACTGATCGAAAGACAATACCAACGGCGAAAAGAGATTTTCCCCGAAAAAGAAATTCTGCCGGATTGCAACCTAAAAGTGGTGAAGGCGATTCAATCGTCGGGAGAGACGGTGCCGCAGGAATACACCGACTGGAGTGCGGCGCTGGATGCATTATACAATCGGTGTATGGAGCAGGACTTTGATGTGGCGCTGCTCGCATGCGGCTCCTATGCCGTTCCGCTGGCGGCGCGGATGAAGCAAGCCGGCAAAAAAGCGATCGTTCTCGGCGGAATGATGCAGCTGCTGTTCGGCATCAAAGGCGCAAGGTGGGAGCTCTCGCGTCCCGACATCGTCGCGCTGTACAATGATTTTTGGGTGCGCGCAACAGAGTATAAGGTCAAGGACGCCGACAAAATGACGGACGGCCCCGCCTACTGGTAACTGAGGGGAAGAAAATGAAAGTTTGCGATGTTGTTCTCAATTCCATCTGGTACGATCCGCGTGTGCGCAAGCAGATCGTCGAGTATCAGGCAAACGGCATAGAGGTTTGTGCCGTCGGCATGAAATGCGCGCGCTATGACGAAGAAAAAATTAAAACCATCCCTTGTAAAGCAAATATTGTCTGCATTGATGCGGCATATGACGGGCAGCAACAGGGAATTTTGCGGAAAATCAAGCGGGAAAAGCTCCGCTTTGCGGGCGTGCGCGATGCGATCATTGCAGCACACCCCGATGTGATCCACGCAAATGATTTAAACGCCTTGCTCCCCGCCTACGCCGCAAAGAAAAAACTCGGCTGCAAGCTCGTGTACGACTCGCATGAGATCAACACCGAGAATTACGCGGGCGGCGGTAAAAGCACGTTTGCTAAGCTGATGGGCAAGGTGGAAAAGTATCTTGTCAGGCGCGTGGATATAATGGTTTGTGTCAGCCACGCCGCTGCCGATTATTTTGCCGCGGCATATGGGATTGAAAAGCCGATGGTGGTCACCAACTGCGCACTGAAAAAGGAGCAGGTTGACCTTGCTGCGGTGCAAAAGCACGAGGGCTTTGAGGTGCTTAACCACGGTCAGTTCTACGAGGGGCGCGGATATGAGCTGATGACGGACGCCTGCCCGCTTTTGGCGGATATGCCCGATGTTGTGCTGGCGGTGCGCGGTTTCGGCCGTTTGGAGCAAAAGCTGCATGAAGCAGCCGACAAGCTGCCGAACAAGGCGCAGTTCCGCTTTTATCCGCCCGTTCTAGTGCAGGATTTGATTTCCGAGGCGGCAAAGTCCATGGTGGGCGTGGCCATTACGCTGCCGGTTTGCCTCAATTTCAAGCTGTCGGTCTCCAACAAAATTTTTGAATACGCCGCCGCGGGTCTGCCGGTTATCATGTCGGACATTCCCGAGCATCGGTATTTGAATGAAGCATACGGCATCGGCATCATTCTGGAAGAAAACACGCCGGCATGCTTTGCAAACGCCGTCAAAAAGCTGTATACCGACCGGGATTTTTACAACACTTGCGCCGCGGGCGCCCTGCGCATGTCTAAGGAAGTGAACTGGGAAAATGAATTTTCCAAACTGATTCAGACACAGCGCACTCTGTGCGGCGAAGTCTGATGCCGCCAAAACCTACGCAAAAACACAGAGGGAGAATCGTATATGGAAAAAAATGAAGTCAAGATCGGCGCCATGCTTTCTTATCTGCTGATCTTTGTCAACTCATTTTACGGGCTGGTGATCGCGCCGTATGTGCTGGGTACAATCGGAAACAGCGAGTATGGCGTGTATAAAACGATCGCCTCCATGACGGCCTCCGTATCGGTTTTGGAATTCGGTCTGGGCGGGACGCTGCAACGCTATCTTGCAAAATTCAGAGCGCAGAAAGATGAGAAGAGCAGCTATAATTTTTCCGCCATGTGCATGCTGCAGGCGCTGGTGCTGGCGCTGATTATGGGCGTTGTCGGCGTCGTTCTGTTCTTTATGCTGGAGCCGATGTACGGCGCAACCTTCTCCGCCGCGGAGCTGCACCGCGCAAAACAGATCTTCATCGTGCTGATTCTGTATGTGATGCTGCATCTGTTGGAAAACGTGTTTTTCGGTATCATTACCGGCTATAACCGGTTTATCTTTTCCAACGGCATGAAGCTGCTTGCGCTGGTGATGAAAATCTGTCTGTATTTTGTGATCCTGCCGATTTTCAAAAACAGTCTGGCAATTGTCTGCATCTCGCTGCTGATCGAGTTTGTTTCGATTGCCGTCGAATATCTGTACATCCGCAAGCGTCTGCATCACCGCATCGTTTTGTACAAATGGGACGGAGCGGTCTTTAAGGAATCCTTCATTTATACGGGGCTGCTGTTTATCCAGTCCATCATCATTCAGTTTAACGGGAATATCGACAACATCGTCATCGGCGCCGTGATCGGAACGGCTTCGGTCACGGTTTATTCCTTCGCTATCCAAATGTTCAATATGTACGAAACCTGCGCCACGTCGATTTCAAGCGTTGTTCTGCCGAGTGTCACAAAGAAAATATACGACGGCGCAAGTGCGCAGGAACTGGAAGCATATATCGTAAAATTCGGCAGAGCCCAATGGGCAATACTCGGTGCGGCGCTGGGCGGATTTATCTGCTTTGGGCGGGAGTTCTTTGCGCTGTGGCTGGGGGCGGGCTTTGAAGACTGCTATTACCTCTCGCTGATCCTGATGATACCGGTTACATTCCCTTTGATCGTCAACGTATGTCTGGCGATTCTCAAGGCGAAAAATCTTCTTATGTTCCGCACGATCGCGCTTGCATATTCGGCGGTGCTGAATATGCTGCTGACGCTCATCGGCACAAGAATCTGGGGATATTGGGCAGCTGCTGCCGGGACAGCCATTGCCACGGTGATCGGCAGCATCATCTCACTGAACATTTACTATCAGATCAAACTGAAAATCAATGTGTTCAAGCTGTATCTGAAAATCCTGCACCGTACGACGTTCTGTATTGCCGCCGCGTGCGCCGCAGGTCTGCTATTGAATTATTTTATTGTCCCGACGGGATGGCTGTATTTTGTCTTAAAGGCAGCTGCATTTGTCGTTGTTTACGGCGTGGGAATGCTTCTCTTCGGACTGAATAAAAACGAAAAAGCATCACTGATAAGGAACAAACAAAAATGAAAGTCGGAATCCTAACCTTCCACAGAAGCGTCAACAACGGCGCCTTTCTGCAAGCCTATGCGCTTTCTTCTGAAATCAAAAAAAGATTCCCGTCCGATACGGTGGAGATTGTTGACTATCTCCCGCCATCCGTTGCAAAAAACTATGCTTATTCCCTGCGTTCCTATTTGTCCGGCGCATCGCCCAAAATCCTTGCCGGCAAGCTAATGATGACGATCAAGGATCCGGGATTTCTGAAAAGAATGCAGAAGCGGACGGCGGTTTTTGCAAAGGCTGCGGGCAGTCTGCCGCTGTCGCAAGAGAAGATTGAAAGCGACGATTATGAGGATGTGTTTCGGTATGTCAACGACCGTTACGACGTGCTTGTCGTGGGCAGCGACGCGGTTTGGAATTATTTGTCCCGCGGCTATCCGAATCCGTATTTCCCCGACAGCCGCGTCACGGTGCACAAGCTGAGTTATGCGGCGAGCTGCTACGGCATGGACTATCTGAACTGCTCGGAACAGATACGCGAGAGCATTGCAAAGGTTTTCGACGGCTTTGATTTTATCGGTGTGCGGGACACTGCCACCGAGGAAATGGTCAAGTGGAGCGGCAGCACGCGCAAGCCCGTCCACACCTGCGACCCGACCGCGATTCTCGATGTTGACAGTTTGCCGGTGAACCAAGCGGATTTTGAGCGTAAGCTCGCAGCGCGCGGCTTTGATTTCAGCCGCCCTGCAATCGGCATCATGGGCAACGATGCCATGTTTTCTATGATGAAAAAAATGTACGGAAACAGGTATCAGATAGTCGCGCTGTATAATTACATCAAGGGCGCGGACGTCAATCTGTACGATATTTCGCCGTTTGAATGGGCGTATGCGTTCCGATACTTCAAAGTGACCTTTACCACCTTCTTTCACGGGACGATGCTCTCTCTGCGAAACGGCGTTCCCTTGATTTGCATTGCGCTGCAAACCGATTTTTCCAAAACGCACACGCCAAAAACGCTGGATTTGCTGCGGCGCTGCGGATTGTCTGACTGGTATTTTGAGACGGATTATCACAGTGAAAACATCGACCGCATCAAGAAAACGGCAGACGAACTGATAAATGGGAATTATCACGATTTCATTTTGGAACGAATGAACAGGGAATCAACGTCTTTTGACGCTTTTGCCGAAGCGCTGGAAAGCATAAAGACGAATCATATATGATGAAAGAGCACATTTGGAGGAGATAAGATGATTAACGTAATCGGACTCGGTTATATCGGACTTCCCACCGCGCTGATGATGGCGTCCCACGGGGTGGAGGTCGTCGGCACGGATTACAACAAGGAATTGGTGGCGACGCTGAACGCAGGACAAACGACCTTTAAGGAGGACGGACTGGACGAGCTGTTCGCCGCAGCGGTCGAAGCAGGAATCAAGTTTACGACAGCGTATCAGGTCACCGATACCTATGTGGTATCGGTTCCCACGCCTTATGATAAGTTCAGCAAAAAGGTAGATGCATGCTATGTTGTGGCAGCGGTCAAAGACGTCATGAAGGTCTGCCCCAAAGGAGCGACGGTTGTGATTGAGTCTACGGTTTCTCCCGGGACAATCGACAAATATGTACGTCCGGTGATCGAGGAAAACGGTTTTACAATCGGCGAAGATATCAACCTTGTCCACGCGCCGGAGCGCATCATCCCCGGCAACATGGTCTACGAGCTTTTGCACAACAACCGCACGATCGGCGCGGATGACAAGGCGATCGGTGAAAAGATCAAAGCGCTGTACGCTTCGTTCTGTCAGGGAGAGATTGTTGTCACCGATATTCGCACCGCAGAAATGACCAAGGTTGTGGAGAATACCTTCCGTGCCGTAAACATTGCTTTTGCCAATGAGCTTGCAAAGATTTGCCGGCATGATAATATGGATGTATATGAGATTATTAAAATCTGCAACATGCATCCCCGCGTCAACATTCTCCAGCCAGGCCCGGGCGTGGGCGGGCACTGCATTTCTGTCGATCCGTGGTTCCTTGTCGGAGACTATCCGTCACTCGCAAAGGTCATTGATGAGTCGATGAAGACAAATGACGGCATGCCGGATTTCGTTTTGAACCGTATCTATGAAATCATGAAAGAAAAGGGAATGACAGATATCGGCCGTGTCGGGCTCTACGGCCTGACATATAAAGAGAATGTGGACGATATGCGCGAATCTCCCACGCTCCAGCTTTTGGAAAGTCAGGAACGCCACCTTGCGCCCGGTCTGAAGGTGTACGATCCCTTTATTACAAAGGATGTCGTGAACAATCAGTATCACGATCTTGACAGCTTCCTCTCCGATGTTGATCTCGTTGTAATTATGGTGAAGCATACGGAAATTAAGGAAAATGCAGACAAACTTGTTGGGAAAACGGTCCTCGACTGTCATAACATCATTGATCTGCCCGGCGTATATCATATCTGAGGCAGGCGGGAAAGAATATCGAACTGCCTGTCTGCGTCACTTTGAAGGAATAGCTTGAAAATCTTGAAAATCAGGAGGCAAACAACGCGAAGGCGCACACTGCCGGTCGCTGACGCAGATCGGCTTGCGGGCAAGCGAATTGCAGTAATTTCGGAGGTAGGACATGTCACTTTTTAAAGATAAAACCTTGATGATCACCGGCGGCACGGGCAGCTTTGGCAACGCGGTGCTGAACCGTTTTCTTACTACGGACATCGGTGAGATCCGCATTTTCTCCCGTGACGAGAAGAAGCAGGATGATATGCGTCACGAGTTCCAGAGCAAAATGCCGAAAGTAGCAGACAAAATAAAATTTTATATTGGCGATGTGCGGGATTTGCAGTCTGTCAGATCCGCAATGCATGGCGTGGACTATATATTCCATGCAGCTGCATTGAAGCAGGTCCCCTCTTGTGAGTTTTTCCCTATGGAGGCTGTCCGAACCAATGTAATCGGAACGGATAATGTGCTGACAGCAGCCATTGAAGAGGGCGTGGAGTGCGTTATTTGCCTGTCCACGGACAAGGCAGCATATCCGATCAATTCGATGGGGATGACAAAGGCGATCGAAGAAAAAGTGGCGATTGCCAAATCCCGTATGTCCGGCAAGACGAAAATCTGTTGTACGCGCTACGGCAATGTGATGTGCAGCCGCGGTTCTGTTATCCCGCTTTGGATTGATCAGATTCAGGCAGGGAATCCGATCACCGTTACAGAACCGAATATGACCCGATTCATCATGAGTTTGGAAGAGGCGGTTGATCTTGTACTTTTTGCTTTTGAAAAGGGTGAAAACGGCGATCTTCTCATCAAAAAGGCGCCTGCCTGCACGATTCAGACGCAGGCTGAGGCGGTTTGCGAATTGTTCGGCGGGAAGAAAGAAGATATCAAAGTGATCGGTATCCGTCATGGTGAAAAAATGTATGAGACACTGCTTACCAATGAGGAATGTGCAAAAGCAGTGGATATGGGAGACTTTTACAGAGTTCCGGCGGATAACCGCGGCTTGAATTACGATAAGTACTTCAAAGAGGGCGATGAGGATAGAAATACGTTAACGGAGTTCAACAGTAATAATACCCGACGTCTGAACCTGCAGGAAACCATCGACACCATTGCGTCGCTTGACTATATCAAGCAACGGTTGTCAGAAGGTTAAGGCGGAATGATATACGGTTAGATGTTGCTGTTTCGTTTTGAGAGGAGTGACTGTAAGAGAATGGAAACAGGCAGAAGCTACAGGATAGATGCGCTAAAGTCAATTGCAATTATTGCAGTCGTACTCTATCATTTCGGGGGCGGGTATCTTACATACGGATATCTGGGAGTTGACATATTTTTTGTTGTAAGCGGATACTTTATGATGAAAAGCATCGACAAAGCGATGCAAAATGACACCTTCCGCTATTGGAAATTCCTGGTCGGCAGAGTCGCAAGATTGTGGCCGTTGGTATTGCTCACGGCAGCGGTTGCATTGATCATAGGGTATTTTGTTATGCTGCCGGACGAATTTGAAAATCTCAGCGAATCGGTCATTGCTGCAAATGTATTTGCCAATAATATTCTGGCTTGTATCACAACAAAGAATTACTGGGATATTGCAAATGTGTTCAAACCGCTGATGCACACCTGGTATGTGGGGGTGTTGATGCAAGCATATGTGGTGTTGCCGGCTCTTTATGCAGGGGTGTTCCGGCTTGCAAAAAGAAGAATAAACGCTGTGAAGATTTCTGTGCTGGTGATTACTCTGATTTCTTTGGCGGCGTATTTGCTTCCGGTTGCAACAACCGCACAAAAATTTTATTATCTTCCATATCGTGCTTTTGAAATCACTTTGGGGAGCCTGATCGTATTCGCACCGAAAATAAAAAAACCGAAGAAAAGCATCCTGCAAATTGTAGAAGCGGTGTGCCTTGTCATCATCCTGTTTTTGCTGTGTGCAAACATTGCTTATCCTTCGGCATCCGTCAAATTGCTTATCACGGTTTTTGTGACGGCGGCGCTGCTGTATATGTTTGTGAACACCGAGGAAAAACCAAGTAGAGTTGTCAAGGGCTTTTCTTTCATAGGGAAGGCAAGCTTTAGCATTTATCTTTGCCATCAGGTCGTTGTTGCATATATGTTTTATGCAGTTACGGATCGGACGGATGTGTGGGCATTGCTGCTGTTTGTGGTTGTTGCAGCGGTCTTGTCCGCCGCGGTTTATCTTTTTGTCGAAAAGCCGATTGCGCTTGCGGTGAAAAAGAATGTGCTGTATGTATTATGCCCGTCTATCGCGCTTTGTTTGATGACCTCGGTTATTTCGGGGGTAATCTTCTTAAACGCGGGGGTCGTTCGAGATGTTCCCGAATTAGGTATTGACAAAACAAATGTTCATCGTGGGATGCACGCGGAATACTGCGACATTCCGTATTCCTGGGATAAGGATTTCAGCAGCACGGACAAAATAAAGATTGCGGTGATCGGAGACAGCTTCGGAAGAGACTGGGCGAATATCCTCAACGAATCGTCAATTTCGGATCAAATTGAAATCTCATATATTTTTCCGCGATCGAGGGAAGTATATGAGGAGAACCGGGACAGACTGTTCGAGGCAGACATCGTATTTCGGACATTTTCTTCTTCAATGGCGGATTTATCCGGCAAATTGCCGGATATGATTCCGGCCGATAAGGTGTATATTGTCGGGTATAAAAGCTTCGGCTCTTCAAACGGTATCATATACAGCCATCGGAACGCGGACGATTATTTTGAACAAACCATCGCCTTGGATGAGAAGGTTTTGCAAAATAATCGGATCTTGCGCGAGCAGTACGGAGAGCACTATATTGATATGATCGGTGCGGTCCAGGAACAGGACGGAACCGTTAGAGTGTTTACAGACGATCATTACTTTATCAGTCAGGATTGCAGACATCTGACAAAATACGGTGCGCAATACTACGCAAGGATTTTGGATTTGTCGTGGATTCTGCGTGTGCAATCCGAGTAACATGCTGTGCGGCACGGTTTGATGCGGGCAGGCGGTGAAAACGGCAGCAAAACACGTATCGCTGCGGCAAATGATAAAATATGACAATCGGACAAGTGCCTCCGCAACAGCGGAGGCGCTGCTTTTTCCGAAACGCAATGACGGTCAAATCGTGTTTTTCTGTCAGGCACTCTTGCCGGCGGGCTGTTATCCGGCTGTTTTTCTTTTTCACAGAACCGGGGCAGCGGTCAGCTTTTCTGAAAAGTGCAAATTTTCCAACGGCGATTTATCAAAAAGTATTTTGCGCGCAAGATCACATCGGATTGTATCCGCTTCGGTATAAAACGATGGATTTGACAGATAATAACATCACAGTTTGCACGCAAAGGAGATTTGATATATATGAAAGCAACAGGAATCGTTCGCCGGATTGACGATCTGGGCAGAGTGGTTATCCCGAAAGAAATTCGCCGCACTATGCGCATCCGCGAGGGCGACCCGCTGGAAATATACACAGACCGTGAGGGTGAGGTCATTTTCAAAAAATATTCTCCCATCGGAGAACTGGTGGATTTTGCCGGGCAGTATGCAGAAAGCCTGTACAAAACCTGCGGCAGCGCCGTGGCGGTATGCGACCGGGATTCGGTGATTGCCATTTCCGGCGCGCCAAAAAAAGAATATATGGATAAAAAAATCTCTTC